>NZ_DASSVG010000321.1:0-15786 GCF_035706265.1 Ramlibacter sp.
TGGCGTTGCGTCCAGGCCGCAATGCCCGGATCAACCCAGCGTCTTGAACACTTCCCGCGCCGCATCCACCGTCAGGCGGATGTCGTCTTCCGTGTGCGCGGCGCTCACGAAGCCGGCCTCGTACAGCGCCGGCGCGATGTACACGCCGCGATCGAGCAGGCCGTGGAACAGCCGGCCGAACGCCGCCGAGTCGCTCTTCATCACGGCGCTGTAGTTCTGCGGCAGCTCGGGCAGCAGGAAGAAGCCGAACATGCCGCCTTCGCAGTCGGCGGAGAAGGGCACGCCCGTTTCCGCCGCCGCCGCCTTCAGGCCATCGATCAGCGAACGCGTCTTCTGCGCCAGCGCCGGGAAGAAGCCCGGGTCGGCGATCTCCTTCAGCGTCGCCAGGCCGCAGGCAGTGGCCACCGGATTGCCCGAGAGCGTGCCGGCCTGGTACACGGGCCCCAGCGGCGCCAGCCGCTCCATCAGATCGCGCGGCCCGCCGAAGGCCGCCAGCGGCATGCCGCCGCCGATCACCTTGCCCAGCACCGTCAGGTCCGGCCGGAAGCCGGGGATGGCCTTCGCATAGACGCTCTGCGCGCTGCCGAGGGCGACGCGGAAGCCGGTCATCACCTCGTCCAGCACCAGCAGGGCGCCGTGCTGCGTGCACAGCTCGCGGCAGCGCTGCATGAAGGGCACGCTCGCGCGCACGAAGTTCATGTTGCCGGCGATCGGCTCGATCACGATGCAGGCGATCTCCTTGCCGTGGGTGGCGAAGGCTTCCTCGATCTGCTTGAGGTTGTTGTACTCGAGGACCATCGTGTGCTGCACCACCTCGGCCGGCACGCCGGCGCTGGTGGGATGGCCGAAGGTGGCGAGGCCGGAGCCGGCCTTCACCAGCAGCGCGTCCGCGTGGCCGTGGTAGCAGCCCTCGAACTTGACGATGCGGCTGCGGCCGGTGGCGCCACGGGCGAGCCGGATCGCGCTCATGGCGGCCTCGGTGCCCGAGCTCACCAGCCGCACCATCTCCACCGAGGGCAGGTGGCGGCAGATCTCCTCCGCCAGCTCGATCTCGCGCTCGGTCGGCGCGCCGAAGGAGAAGCCGTCGTGCGCCGCCTTCAGCACGGCCTCCAGCACGCGCGGGTGGCCGTGGCCCAGGATCATCGGGCCCCAGGAGCCGATGTAGTCGATGTACTTCGTGCCGTTGGCATCCCAGAAGTACGCGCCCTCGGCGCGCTGCACGAAGCGGGGCGTGCCGCCGACGGCGCGGAAGGCCCGCACCGGCGAGTTCACCCCGCCGGGGATCAGCGCGCGGGCGCGCTCGAAGAGTTGCTGGTTGCGGTCGGTGGCGGTGTCCATGCTCTTGTTCTCAGTGCTTGGTGTCGTGGGCGGGGAGGTCGAAGGCGGGCGGGCTGTCGGTGTCGTCGTCCTCGCCGTCCTCGGCCTCGGGCTGGGCCCAGAACAGGCGATCGGGCACCACGTGGCCCATGCCGGGGCGGAAGCCGCCGTCGAGGCAGCGGTCCAGGTAGGCGAGACCTTCGGTGGCCGCCGCGGCCAGGTCCGAGCCGCCGGCGATCAGGGCGGCAAGCGCCGCGGAGAGCGTGTCGCCGGCGCCGGAGAACGTGGCGTCGAAGCGCTCGAACTTCTCGCTCGCCAGCACCGCCTGCGGGGTGGCCAGGACGTTCTCGACGAACTGGTCCGGCAGCGGCACGCCCGTGACCAGGGTGTAGGGCACGCCCATCTCGGAGGCGGCCTTGGCGAGGTCGCGCGCGTTGGGGCTGCGCTCGTTGCTCCATTCCGGCAACAGCCAGCGCCACAGCGTGCTGTGGTTTCCTACCAACACGGTTGTCTGAGGAAGCATCAATTCGCGAAATGCGTCTTCGTACAGGTCCGCCGGGCCTTCGTCCCACCAGGACAGCGCCGGCATGTACGAAATCACGGGTACATCGGGGTAGTCGGCGGCGATCTCCGCGATGGTGCTCAGGGTCTCCGGCGAGCCCGCGAAGCCGACCTTGATCACCTGCACCGGGACGTCCTCGAGGATGGTGCGGGCCTGCTCCGCCACGGCGTCCTCGTCGAAGGCGAAATGGTCGAAGATCTCGCCCGTATCGCGCACGTACGCGCCGCAGGCGATGGGCAGGGGATGCGCGCCGACCGAGGCGATCGCGGTCACGTCGGCGGCGAGGCCGCCGGCGCCGCTCGGGTCGTTGGCGTTGAAGACCATCACGCAGGCCGGGCCGGACTCTTCGCCCTCGGGCTCCGCGGGGCGTGTTTCGATCGGTGTGGAATTAGTCATGGCCCAGTGAATTTCGCTGCCGTGGGGCCGCCAGAGCTTAGTCAACTGGCCTAGCTAGAATCGTTGCATTCTATTCGAACCCCCTATAAGCTGTGACCGATAGCAAAACGTGGATGTGTCTGATCTGCGGCTGGATCTACGACGAAGCCGCCGGCGCTCCTGAACATGGCATCGCCCCCGGGACCCCCTGGGCCCAGGTGCCCATGAACTGGACCTGTCCCGAGTGCGGGGCGCGCAAGGAAGACTTTGAAATGGTCCAGATCTGAGGATCGGACCACGCGGCAGGGACTCGAGGGAGCCGCGACCATAGAAGTAGGAAATGAGGAGCAGCGTCAATTGAGCACCCCTGGACTGAAGGTGCTGGTGATCGATGACAGCAACACGATCCGGCGCAGCGCGGAGATCTTCCTGAAGCAGGGCGGGCACGAGGTGATGCTGGCCGAGGACGGCTTCGATGCGCTCGCCAAGGTCAATGACTACCAGCCCCACCTGATCTTCTGCGACATCCTGATGCCGCGCCTCGACGGCTACCAGACCTGCGCGATCATCAAGCGCAACGCCAGGTTCGCCAGCACGCCCGTGGTCATGCTGTCCTCCAAGGACGGCGTGTTCGACAAGGCACGCGGCCGCATGGTCGGCTCGCAGGACTACCTGACCAAGCCTTTCACGAAAGACCAGCTGCTGCAGACGGTGCAGCAGTTCGGCCAGCCGAAGTAAGAAAACAAGGAGAGATGCCCCATGGCCATCCGCAAAGTGCTCGTTGTGGACGACTCGAAGACGGAACTGATGTTCATGACGGACCTGCTGCAGAAGAACGGCTTTGCGGTCCGCACCGCGGAAAACGCCGACGACGCGTTCCGCCGCCTCGCCGAGGAAAAGCCGGACCTGATCCTGATGGACGTGGTGATGCCGGGCCAGAACGGCTTCCAGCTCACGCGCGCCATCACGCGCGACCCGCAGTACGCGGACGTGCCGATCATCATGTGCACCAGCAAGAACCAGGAGACCGACCGGGTGTGGGGCATGCGGCAGGGCGCACGCGACTACATCACCAAACCGGTCGACGCCGCCGAACTCATGGCCAAGATCAAGGCCCTGGGTTGAGCCGGCGCGAGCAGTAGTCCCCTCCGATGGCCAACCGCGAAGCCCTTCGCGAGCTGCAGAGCCGGCTCGCCAGCCGGCTGCAGGCCGCCCGTTCCGAGGGCGTGCAGGCGGGCTGGCTCGCGGTCGAAGCCGCGGGCCGCAAGTACCTGTTGCCGCTGAGCCAGGCGGGCGAGATCTTCCCCTTCACCGTGCCGCAGTCGGTGCCGTACACGCACGACTGGTTCCTGGGCGTCGCCAACCTGCGCGGCGGCCTCTACGGCGTGGTGGACCTGGCGAGTTTCGTGGCCGGCCAGCCGCCGGCCCAGCGCTCCGACGCCGCCCGTGCCGAGGCGCGCCTGATCGCGCTGAACGCGCTGCTGGAGGTCAACTGCGCGCTGCTGGTCGACCGCCTCGCCGGCCTGCGCAACACCGACGCCTTCACCGCCTCCAGCGCGGCCCCGGCCGGCGCACCCGACTACTTCGGCAGCGGCTACACCGATGCCAGCGGCGCGCACTGGCAGGAACTGAACCTGCAGGCGCTCTCGCAGCAACCCCAATTCCTGAGCATCAGCGCTTAGTCCTTTGTCGAAGGCAGCACCATGTCCGCTTTTTCCCTGAAGAACCTCTTCGCCCGGAACCAGTCCGAGGAGGCCGACCCGTCGGTCACGCAGGAACTGAGCCTGGCGATGCCCGACGCGTCCACGGCCGCGATCGAGGCCGGCAGCACCGTCAACGCCGATCCCGAAACCCTCGAGGATTCCATCATCGAGGAAGTCGATGAAGCGGAACTGGTCTCGGTGCCGCTGCTCGGGCGGCGCAGCAGCACCACCCACCAGCGCATCCTGTTCGGCGCCCTCGCCGTGTCGCTGTTCGCCCTCGGCACGATCGCCTTCATCGCGGTGCGCGAGTCGGACCGCGTGGCCCAGCAGGTGGCCGGTACCGGCCAGTCGCTGATGCAGTCGCAACGCCTGGCCAAGTCGGTGTCGCAGGCCCTGATCGGCAGCCCGCAGGCCTTCCCCGACGTGAAGGAGTCCGCCGAGGTGCTGGCGCAGACGGTGCGCGGCCTGAAGGACGGCAACGAGGACATGCGCCTGGTGGCCGTGACCTCCGACCTGCAGCCCGACCTGCAGAAGATCACGCCGCTGATGGAGCGGGCCGAGAAGAACGCCAAGACCGTCATGGGCCAGCAGAAGATCCTGACCCAGGTGGGCGCGGCGCTGCGCACCATCAACCGCCAGTCGTCGGACCTGCTGGAAATCGCCGAGACGGTCTCGTCGCTCAAGCTGCAGGCCGGCGCGCCCGCCGCCGAGATCTCCGCCGCCGGCCAGCTGGTGATGCTGACGCAGCGGATCGGTAAATCGGCCAACGAATTCCTGACCATGGAAGGCGTGTCGCCGGAAGCCGTGTTCCTGCTGGGCAAGGACCTGAACTCGTTCAAGGAAATCGCCCAGGGCATGCTGGAAGGCAGCCCGGAGCTGCGCCTGAGCGCCGCCAAGGACGAACAGACCCGCGAACGCCTGCAGGCGCTGCTGAACCTCTACGAGCAGACCCGCAAGGAAGCCGGAGCCATCCTGGGCAACCTGCAGGGCCTGGTGTCCGCCCGCGAAGCGCAGGCCTCGATCATTGCCGACAGCGAGCCGCTGCGGAAGAACCTGCAGGAGCTGCAGGACAAGCTGTCCGCCCAGACCGGCCTGAACGCCTACGCGCTGATCTCGCTGGTGATCGCGGCCGCGTTCGCCATCGCCTGCGCCGTGGGCCTCGCGTACGTGCAGCTGCTCGATAGCCGCCGCCGCCAGGAACGCGCCGAAGCGCAGCGCCAGGAAGCCGAGCGCCAGGAGCAGGAGGCCAAGCGCGTCAACGACGCCAACCAGGCCGCCATTCTGCGATTGATGAACGAACTGCAGTCGGTGGCCGAGGGCGACCTGACGCAGGAAGCCACCGTGACCGAGGACATCACCGGCGCCATCGCCGACTCGGTGAACTACACGGTGGAAGAACTGCGCCAGCTGGTGGGTGCCGTGCAGAACACGGCGACCAAGGTGGCGCAGACGACGGCGCAGGTGGAATCGACCTCCACCGAGCTGCTGGCCGCCTCCACCGAGCAGCTGCGCGAGATCCGCGAAACCGGCCAGTCGGTGCTCGACATGGCCATGCGAATCAACTCCGTGTCCGGCCAGGCGCAAGAGTCCGCCCAGGTGGCGCGCCAGTCGCTGAAGGCCGCCGAGCAGGGCCTGCAGGCGGTGCAGAACGCCATCGGCGGCATGAACGCCATCCGCGACCAGATCCAGGAAACGTCCAAGCGGATCAAGCGCCTGGGCGAATCCTCGCAGGAGATCGGCGAAATCACCGAACTGATTTCCGACATTACCGAGCAGACCAACGTGCTGGCCCTGAACGCCGCCATCCAGGCCGCGTCGGCCGGTGAAGCGGGTCGCGGCTTCTCGGTGGTGGCCGAGGAAGTGCAGCGGCTGGCCGAACGCTCCGCCGACGCCACGCGCCAGATCTCGGCGCTGGTGAAGGCCATTCAGACCGACACGCAGGACGCGGTGGCCGCCATGGAGCGCTCGACGCAGGGCGTGGTGGAAGGGGCCAAGCTGTCCGACAACGCCGGCACGGCCCTGACCGAGATCGACCAGGTGTCGCGCCGCCTCGCCGAGCTGATCGAACAGATCTCGCAGTCCGCGTCGCGCGAAGCCGAATCGGCCAACGTCGTGGCCGGCAACATCCAGCACATCTTCGCGGTGACGGAGCAGACCGGTGAAGGCACGCGGTCGACGGCGCAGCAGGTGCGCGAGCTGACCCGGATGGCGGAGGAACTGCGCCAGTCGGTGTCGCGATTCAAGATCGCGTGAGCCCCGGGCTCCCAGTCAACATGCAAGCAGCTCACGCCGCCGACCTGGCGAACAACGACCTGGGCCCCCTGGCCTGGGTGCTGGACGAACTGCGCAAGTCGCTCGAATCGGCCTCGTCGGCGCTGCGCCGCTTCGTGCGCGACGCCGCGCACGCGCGCGGCCAGGACATGTCGAGCATCGACAACGGCCAGCTGCGCATCGCCCGCCAGCACATGCACCAGTCCGTGGGCGCGCTGGAGATGGTGGGCCTGGCCGCACCCGCCCACATGCTGCGCAGCATGGAAGCGGCGGCGCAGAAGTTCATCGAGCGCCCCGAGCTGTGCACCGAAGCGGCCGCCGCCAAGGTGGAGCGTGCCGGCTTCGCGCTGACCGAATACCTCGAGGCGCTGCTGGGAGGCAAGGACGTCTCGCCGGTGTCGCTGTTCCTGCAGTACAAGGAAGTGCAGGACCTCACCGGCGCCGACCGCGTGCATCCCGCCGACCTGTGGGGCCTGGACTGGCGCTGGAACGACTTCGCGGCGCCGGCCGCCGCGAGGACGCTCACCTACGACCCGGCCGTGCGTTCGCGCATGGACCAGGCGGTGCTCAAGATCGTCAAGGCGGCCGATCCGGCCGCCGGCCGCGAACTCGCCGAGGTGAGCCTGGGGCTGGCCACGTCGCAGGAGAAGCGCCAGCCCAAGGTGTTCTGGAAGATTGCCGCCGGCTACTTCGAGGCGCTCGCGCTGGGCCTGCTGCCGGCCGACGTCTACGTCAAGCGGGCGGCTTCGCGCATCCTGCTGCAGTACGCCTCGCTCGCCAAGGGCGACGGCAACGTGTCGGAGCGGCTGGCGCAGGACCTCGTGTTCTTCTGCGCCCAGGCCGTGCCGCCGCGGTCCGCCGAGTCGCCGGCGCTGTCTGCCGTGCGCGAGGGCTATGGCGTCGCCAACGCCAAGACGGTCGACTACGCCAGCAGCCCCTTCGGCCGCTTCGATCCGGCGCTGCTCGCGCAACTGCGCAAGCGCATCGCCACCACCAAGGAAACGTGGGCCGGCCTGACCGGCGGCGACGCCCACAAGCTCAAGGGCGTGCGCGACCAGTTCGCGCACCTGGGCGAGACGCTGGTGAAGCTCTATGCGCCCAGCGAACCGCTCGCCCGCGCGCTGAGCGCCGCCGTCGAGACGGTGGCCAGCACGGCCCGTGCGCCGGGCGCCGAACTGGCGATGGAAGTCGCCACCGCCATCCTGTACCTGGAGGCCGCCTTCCAGGACCTGGACCCCAACGACCAGCAGCTCGCGGAACGCACGGCCCGCCTGGCCGAGCGCCTGACCAAGGTGGTGCACGGCGGCCAGCCCGAGCCGCTGGAGCACTGGGTCGAGGACCTCTATCGCCGCGTGAGCGACAAGCAGACCATGGGCAGCGTGGTCGGCGAGCTGCGCGGCACGCTGGGCGAGCTGGAGAAGCTGCTCGACCAGTTCTTCCGCAACCCCGCCGACAAGGGCCCGCTGCGCGACGCGCCGAACTTCCTCGCCCAGATGCGCGGCGTGCTGTCGGTGCTGGGCCTGGAGCAGGCCTCGCTGGCCGTGCTGCGCATGCGCGACACGGTGGAGAACATCATCGTCACCGAGGTCGACGAGGAGCAGGCGCGCGGCGCCGGCACCTTCGACAAGCTCGGCAACAACCTCGGCGCGCTCGGCTTCCTGATCGACATGCTGAGCTACCAGCCCACGCTGGCGAAGAAGCTGTTCGTGTGGGACGACGAGCACGGCGAGCTGCGCCCGCTGATGGGCCGCGAAGCGGAGCCGCTGCCCGCGCCCGCCGCGAAGCCCGCGGCACCGCTCGCGCCGCAGCCGGTTCCGATGGCTGCCGCGCCCGTGCCGGCCCCGGTGGCGCCCGCGCCGGTGCAGGCCGCGCCCGTTGCGGCCGCGCCGGTGGCGGAGGAAGAAGACGAAGGCGACGCCGAACTGCGCGAGATCTTCCTGGAGGAAGCGCGCGAGGTGGTGGGCAACGGCCTGGAGGCCATCGCGGCGCTGGCCGAAGACCCGCGCAACCTGGCGGACATGACCACGCTGCGCCGGGCCTTCCACACGCTCAAGGGCAGCTCGCGCATGGTGAAGCTGAACGAGTTCGGCGAAGCCGCTTGGGCGCTGGAGCAGGTGCTCAACACGTGGCTGGCGGACCAGAAGCCGGCCAGCGAGGAACTGCGCGTGCTGTCCACGCAGGCGCTGCAAGGCTTCGGCCGCTGGATCGAGGCCATCGCGGCCCGCGCCGACGGCGCCTGGAAGGCCAGCGCCTTCCGCACCGCGGCCGACGCGATGCGCACCCAGGGCCAGCTGCAGTCCATCGCGGTGCCAGGTGCGGGCCTCGAGGAAGCGGCAGCGGCGGTCGAAGACGTGCTGGCCGCCGAACCGATCCTGGCGCCGGCCTCCGAGCTGTCGCTGGAGCCGGAGCTGCTGGCCGAAGCGGAGCTGTCGATCGACGCGGGGCCGGATGCGCCGCCTGCGATCGAGGTTCCCGCGGACGTCGCGACGCCCGCGGCGACCGAGCCGCCTGCGCTCACGCTGCCGGACCTGGGCTTCACGCTCGATCTGGACGCGCCCGCCCTGCCCGAAGTGACGGTGCAGGAGTTGAGCGCGGACGAATTGCCGCCCGAATTCGCCGCGCTCGGCGCGACGATGATCCAGCCGCGCGAGGACGCGCCGACCGCCCAGCCGCCCGCACCTGCGGCCGACGAGGAACTGCCGGAGCTCGCGACCACCGCGATCCTGCCGCGCCTGGACCTCGAGCCGGAGCCGCCGGCCGAAGAGGCGCCGCTGGAGATCGAGGGCATCGACTTCACCAGCCTGTCCGCGGTCTCCGGGCCGGCACCGGAAGCGCCTGCACCGGTGGCCGAGGCCGCTGCCCTCGACGACTTCGTGTTCGACCTGCCGGGCGAGCCCGCGGCCGCCGCGCCGACTGAGGCCGAAGCGGAGCCGCAGCCCGAGCCCGCGGTCGAATCCGAACCCGTGCTCGAACTGCCGTCCGAGCCCGAGCCCGAGCCCGAGGTCACCGTCGGCAAGCTCGACGAACAGGTGAAGGTGATCGGCAACCTGCGCATCGGCATCCCGCTCTACAACGTTTACCTCAACGAGGCGGACGAGTGGTCGCGCCGGCTGGTCACCGAGATCAGCGAGTGGACGCTGCAGATGGCGGAGCGCGTGCCCGATTCCACCGTGGGCTGGGCCCACGCGCTGGCCGGCAGCTCCGCCACCGTGGGCTTCCAGGCCCTGTCGGACATCGCGCGGGCGCTGGAAGGCGCGCTGCAGCACACCCAGTCGCTGGCCGACGGGACGCCGCAGCACGCGCGCGTCTTCACCGCGGCCGCCGAGGAAGTGCGCCGCCTGCTGCACCAGTTCGCCGCCGGCTTCCTCAAGACACCCGAGCCGCGCCTGCTGCACGAACTGCACGAACTGAAGGAATTCGAGGGCGAGCTGCGCGAAGCGCAGGAAAGCGGCTTCGACGACGAGGAGGAGTTCGATTTCGCCGAGCCGGAGTCCGCCGCCCCGGCCGTCGAACCCGCCGCGCCGGCTGCCGCGGTGATCGAACCCCCGGCCCCGGTCATCGAACCCGCGGCCCCGGTCGCCGCTGCGGCACCCGTCGTGCCCAGCGCGCCGATTGCGCCCGCCGCCCCGCTCGTCCTCCCCGCCGCCGTGCACGCGCCGCTGCTGCAGGTGCAGCCCGAGGAAGAACTCGACGTCGCCGACGCGATCGATCCGGACCTGTTCCCGATCTTCGAGGAAGAGGGCGCCGAGCTGATGCCCAAGCTGGCCAGCGGCCTGCGCGCCTGGGCTGCCCATCCCGAGCACCGCGAGCCCCGCGACCAGGTGCTGCGCGCCCTGCACACGCTCAAGGGCAGCGCCCGCCTGGCCGGCGCGCTGCAGCTCGGCGAGCTGGCGCACCGGCTGGAGTCCGAGGTCGAATTCCTCGGCCACGAGAACGTCGCCGCCGTCGACATCGAGGCGCTGCTGCAGCGCTTCGACGCGATGCAGGCCCGCTTCGATACGCTGCGCGCCACCGGCGGCTTCGCCCCGGCGGAGCCGCAGATGGAGCCCGAGGCCGCGCAGCAGCCCGAACCCGAGGCGCCGGCCCAGCCCGCCACCGTGCAGGCCATTCCCACGATCGAGGTCCCGCCCGCGCTCGCCGGCGCGCCCGACCTGCAGCCCGCGGCGCCGCAAGCCGAACCCGCGCAGCCTGCACCGAGGATGCCCATCGCGGGGCCGGTGCAGACCGCGCTCACGCCTTCGCGCCAGGCCGCCAGCCAGGCCGTGCGCGTGCGCGCGCAGCTGCTGGACCGGCTGGTGAGCCAGGCCGGCGAGGTGATGATCACGCGCTCGCGCCTGGAGTCCGAGCTGCGCCAGCTGCGCGGCTCGCTCGGCGACCTCACCGGCAACCTCGACCGCCTGCGCTCGCAGCTGCGCGAGATCGAGGTGCAGGCCGAGTCGCAGATGCAGTCGCGCATGGCGCAGGCCAAGGACACGGCCAGCGGCTTCGACCCGCTGGAGTTCGACCGCTTCACCCGCGTGCAGGAGCTCACGCGCCTGATGGCCGAATCGGTGAACGACGTGGCCACGGTGCAGCGCAACATCCAGCGCACGGTGGAAGCCACCGAAGACGACCTGATCGCGCAGGCGCGCCAGACGCGCGAGCTGCAGCGCGACCTGCTGCGCACGCGTATGGTGGAGTTCGACGGCATCTCCGAGCGCCTGTACCGCGTGGTGCGGCTGGCCGCCAAGGAGACCGGCAAGCAGGTCAAGCTGGACATCCTGGGCGCCTCGATCGAAATGGACCGCGGCGTGCTCGATCGCATGACGCCGGCCTTCGAACACCTGCTGCGCAACTGCGTCGCCCACGGCATCGAGGGCCCGCAGGCCCGCGCCGCCGCTGGCAAGGACGCCACCGGCAACATCACCGTGCACCTGCGCCAGGAAGGCAACGACGTCTCGGTGGAGTTCCAGGACGACGGCGCCGGCCTCGACCTGGCGCGCATCCGCGAGAAGGCGGTGCAGCAGGGCCTGGTCGCCGCCGACCAGGAGATCAGCGAGCAGGAAGCGGCCAACCTGATCTTCCTGCCCGGGTTCTCCACCGCGGCGACCGTGACCGAACTCTCCGGCCGCGGCGTCGGCATGGACGTGGTGCGCAACGAAGTGAACGCGCTCGGCGGCCGCATCGAGACCCTCACCACGGCCGGCCGCGGCACCACCTTCAAGCTGGTGCTGCCGCTCACGACCGCCGTCACGCAGGTGGTGATGGTGCGCTCCGGCAAGCTCGCCATCGGCGTGCCCGCGCACCTGGTGGAACTGGTGCGCCGCGCCAGCCAGGACGACGTGCAGAAGGCCTATGCGACCGGCAGCTTCGAGTTCGGCGGCGAGGAGCTGCCCTTCTTCTGGTCGGGCGCGCTGCTGCAGTCGTCGCCGCGCAGCACCGAGCCGCAGGGCAAGACGCAGCCGGTGGTGATCTTCCGCTCCGCCGCGCAGCGCGTGGCGGTGCACGTCGACGAAGTGCTGGGCAACCAGGAAGTGGTGGTGAAGAACCTCGGGCCGCAGCTGTCGCGCCTGCCGGGTCTGGCCGGCATGACCGTGCTCGCTTCCGGCGCCGTGGTGCTGATCTACAACCCGGTGGCGCTGGTGCAGGTGTACGGCGAGCTCGCGCGCCAGATGGGCGCCGTGCGGGCCGAAGCCGCGCAGGCGCAGCGCGCCGGCCAGCCGGCCCGGCCCGCCGCCGTGGCGGCCGCACCGGCGGTGCCGTTGGTGCTGGTGGTGGACGACTCGATCACGGTGCGCCGCGTGACGCAGCGCCTGCTGGTGCGCGAAGGTTATCGCGTCGCCCTCGCCGCCGACGGCCTGCAGGCGCTGGAGCGGCTCGCCGAGGAACTGCCCGCGGTGGTGCTGTCGGACATCGAGATGCCGCGCATGGACGGCTTCGACCTGGCGCGCAACATCCGCGGCGACGAGCGCCTGAAGCAGCTGCCGATCGTGATGATCACCTCGCGCATCGCGGAGAAGCACCGCGAGCATGCCAAGGAACTGGGCGTGAACCACTACCTTGGCAAGCCGTACTCGGAAGACGAACTGCTGGCGCTGGTGAAGCAGTACTCGCAGCTGGCCGTGACTGCCTGAGCGCCGGCCGGAAACGGTCTGGCGCTCGCAGTCTGTCACTGAAACAGCGTCCGCGTAACAAGGAACGGCTGACCTGGAGCAGCCGCAACGCCTGCAGGCAGCCCTCACGGCCTCCTGCAGGCGGACCCATCCGCAGTTCGCACGCGCTGCGCGGGCGTTCACAGCCTGTTGCAGATCGCGTTGCTCCCCCTGTAGCTCTTCCCTAACCTCATCTCGTCGGAGTGGCGCCGGCGGCGTGCGTTAGTGCACACGCCTCACCCATTCGGGCGTGGGATGCAGGGAGGGGCGAACCTATAAAGGGCGCGGCGCTGCGGCAAATCGGGTGGGGACCCAGGCCGCGGCCTCTCAGGAGGAGCAGATGTCCGCCATCATCAGCACCAACGCCACCGGCCCCCTGGCCATTCCCTTCACGCCGTGCGCCGCGGCCGTGCCGCCGCGCCGGCTGCTCCTGGTCGACGACCACGAGCTCGTGCGCTACGGCGTCAAGGCCTGCTACACGGAGCTGCAGGGCGTGCCCCTGCAGTGGCTCGAAGCGAGCTCGCTGCAGGATGCGCTGGAGGTCTATGCGCGCGAGGAGCCGATCGACGCGGTGCTGCTGGACCTGAACCTCGCCGATTGCCGCGGCCTGCAGGGCCTGCGCCAGTTCGTGCACGCGCATCCGCACGCGCGGGTGGCGATCTTCAGCGCCACGCAGGACGAATTCGTGGTGCGCCAGGCGCGCGCGCTCGGCGCCATCGGCTACGTGCCCAAGGGCGCGGTCGCTTCCGAGCTGCGCGAGATGCTGTCGGCGCTGCTGTGGCCGCAAGGCGCACCGCAGACGCGCGCACCCGCCTCGGCGCACGCGCTGTTCCCGCGCTTTCCCTCCTCGGCGCTGTACGACCGCGTGGCCGAACTCGGCCCGCGGCACCTGGAGATCCTGGAGATGGTGCTCTCCGGCTGCACCAACCAGGAGATCAGCGACGAGATGCGGCTCGCGCTCGGCACGGTGAAGAACTATGTGTCCTCGCTGCTGCTGGCGCTGGACGTGAAGTCGCGCTCGCACCTGGTGAGCCTGTTCCGCTGAAGCGGCGTCCGTCGGAGTCGTCGCCGTGGCTGCCTTGTTCCCAGCGGCCCCGCCGGCGATGCGCCGGCACGCCGCCGTGCCGGCCGCCCGCACGAGCTTCGTCGCCGTCTCCGGTGCCGCGCAAGCGGAGCCCGCCCTGGGTGGCAGCCGCCGGCAGCGCGGCTCCGACGCCCGCCTGCGCGAGGAGGCGCTGCGCAGCGCGCGCCGCGCGGCACCGACGCTGTTCGCCGGCATCGCGCTCGCACTCCTCCTCGACCAACTGCTGCTGGAAGCCCCGGGCTGGCGCGCCGCCTGGCTGGCCCTGACACTGATCTTCTGCTGCGCCTGGGCGCTGGCGCAATGGCTGCGCGCGGCGCGCATCGCACTGGCGCGCGAGGAGCGTCTGCGCGTGGCGGAGGCCGAGCGCGACGCCGCGCTGCGCGCCGACGAGGAGAAGAGCCGCTTCCTCGCCATCGCCAGCCACGACCTGCGCCAGCCGATGCACGCGCTCGGCCTGTTTGCCGGCACGCTGGAAAGGCGCCTGCAGGGCAGCGCGGAGGAGCCGCTGCTGCACAACCTCGTGCGCGCGATCGACGGGCTCGACCGCTCCTTCAACGTCATGCTGGACATCTCGCGGCTGGACGCCGGCACGATCGAGCCGAACCTGCAGCAGTTCCCGCTGCGCGACGTGTTCCGGCGCCTGCACATGCACTTCGCGGGACAGGCGGAGCAGGCCGGGCTGGCGCTGCGCTTCGCGCCGGGCGGCAAGTCCGTCACCAGCGATCCGCAGCTGCTGGAGCGCCTGCTCGGCAACCTGGTGCAGAACGCGATCAAGTACACCGAGCGCGGCGGCATCGCGGTGATCGCCCGCACCACGCGAGACTACGTGAACGTGGAGGTGTGGGACACGGGCGTGGGCATCGAAGCCTCGGAGCTGCCGCGCATCTTCCACGAGTTCTACCAGGTGGGCGGCGGCGGACGCGCGCGCGAACGCGGCTTCGGCATGGGGCTGGCGATCGTCAAGCGGCTGGCGCAGCTGCTCGGGCTGCGGCTGGTGGTGGCTTCCAGGCCGGGGCGCGGCACCGTGTTCCGCGTCGGCATCCCCGTGGGCGGCCTGCCCGAACTGCAGGATCTCACCGCTGCAGCGGACACGCTGCCCATGCCGCTGCCGGCCTCGCAGCCGCGCACCGTGCTGATCGTGGAGGACGAGGCCGCCATCCGCGAAGGGCTGGGCCTGCTGCTGGAGGAGTGGGGCTACCAGGCGGTGGCGGCGCGCACGGCCGAAGACGCCGAACGGCTCGCGCGCCGGCTCGACGTGCCGCCGGACCTGATCCTGTCCGACCTGCATCTCGGCAACGGCCCCGACGGCCTGGCCGCGATCGAGGCGGTGCGCCGCGGCCGCGGCCATGAAGTCGCCGCCATGCTGATCACCGGCGACACCTCGCCCGCGGAACTGCGTCGCGCCAACGAGAGCGGCCACCCGGTGCTGTTCAAGCCGGTGCAGGCGCGCAAGCTGCTGAACGCGCTGCGCGGGCACATCCCCTGAACGGGTCCCCCTCGAAATGACTTTCGGCCCGTGTGCGGCGCCCGGGCGACTCCTAGAGTGGCCGGCATGTCGGAACTCGCACTGGAGCCCCTGCTGTCGCCGCTGGCGGGCGATGCGCCGTGCGGTCCGGACCTCGAATACGACCCCGCCTTCCTCGCCATGCAGGAGGCGGGCGCCGGCAAGCCCGAGCAGCAGTACGGCGACACGGTGATCCCGGCGCAGCCGCCGGACTGGCCCGCGGTGCAGGAGCAGGCGCTGCAGCTGGCCGAGCGCACGCGCGACCTGCGCGTGGCCGTGTGGCTCGCGCGCAGCGGCGCGCGGCTGGCCGGCCTGGCAGGCGCGGTGCGCGGCCTGCAACTCGTGCAGGGCCTGCTGGAGCGCCACTGGCCGCACCTGCATCCGCAGCTCGATGCCAGCGACCACGACGACCCGACGGCGCGCGTCAACGCGCTGCTGCCGCTGCTGCATCCCGCCGCCGGCCTGGCCGACCTGCGCGCGGCCAGCCTCACCGGCCGGCGCGGCGCGCTCACGGTGCGCGACCTCGAGCTCGCCCTGGGCCGCGTCGAAGCCGAGCCGGGCGAGCCCGCACCCTCCGAAGAGGGCGCGGTGCAAGGTGTCGCCGCCGCCATCGCCGAAGACCCTGCGCTCGCGCCACGGTTGCAGGAGGGCCTGGCCGCGGTGCAGGCGATCGCCGAGGGGCTGGACCGCCGCCTCGCCTCCGCGCAGGGGCTGGACTTCGCGCCGCTCAAGAAGCTGCTGCAGTGCGTCGCCGAAGCCGGCCGGCGCGCCGGCGGTGCCGCCCCCGGCAGCGCGCAGGTGCCCGCCATCGTCGCCGCGCCCGCCGCCGTCGCGGTGCA
>NZ_DASSVG010000322.1:0-10296 GCF_035706265.1 Ramlibacter sp.
CGAGCCCTGCGCGCCCTCGCGTTCATGGGGCAGGGCGGGCCCGTGCGAGCGAACGCACGAAGGTGCCGCCCAGGAGCTGCGACGCACGGCGGGCCGTCTGCATCACCGCGCCAGCGTGGGCGCGCAGCCTGGCTTCGGTGAGGCGGGATGCCGGTCCGGAAATGCTGATGGCGCCCAGCAACTGCCAGTTGGCCCCGAACACCGGCGCTGCGACACTGGCCGCCTCCGCGGCCCGCTCGCGCATCGCGACGTGATACCCGCGCCGGCGGATCTCTTCGTAGAGCGTGCCCGGCTGGCCGGAGAAGGCCAGGATCACGCGGCCGGGCGCTCCCTTCGCCAGCGGGAACGAAGTGCCGGGGTGGACCACCGCGCGTTCCTCCGACGCGCTCTCCACCCGCAGCAGGCAGGTGCGCACGTCCCCTTCGCGCACGAACAGCGAAGCGCTTTCGCCGGTCTTCCGGGTGAGGGCCCGCAGCAAGGGCGTGATGGCGTCGTCGACGTCGAAGGTGCGCTGGTAGAGCGCTCCCAGCCAGCCGGCCGCCGGACCCAGCCGCCAGCTGCCGTCGTCCCTCTGCACGAGGAACTCGGCGTTGGCGAGGGTCCGCGCGATGCGCAGCGCGGTCGCCTTGTGCAACTGCGCGCGTTCGCTCATCGCCGCCAGCGTCAGGAAGGGCTCGGGCCCGTCGAACGCGCGCAGCACGCGCACCGCCCGCTCCACCGCCAGCACGCCGTGCTGGCCTTCGACGGCCTCGCTGCCGTCGCGCGCCTTCACCGTGGCTTTCCTGGTGCGCGGCATCGTGTGTTTCGTTGATCGAAACGGCATTGTAGGGCGCGGCCGGCTCCTCCTAGAGTGGCGACTTCGCAGACCTCTCCCCAAGCAACCATCGTGCGCCTGTCCCTGTTCGCCCCCCTCGTCGCGCTCAGCATGAGCTTCATCACCCCGGCCTTCGGGCAGGACTTCCCCACCAGGCCGATCAGGTTCGTCGTTCCCTTCGCTGCGGGCGGACCGGCGGACGTCGTGGCGCGCGAGATCGGCCAGAAGCTGGGATCCGAGCTCGGGCAGTCCGTCATCGTCGAGAACCAGGGCGGCGGCGCCGGAGTCACCGCGCTCTCCACAGTCGTGCGGTCCGAGGCGGACGGCCACACGCTGCTGTTCGCCGCGTCGGGCAACATGGTGCTGCAGCCGCAGGTGAGCCGAACCGGCGGCAAGGACCTGGTTGCCAGGCTGCGTCCCGTGGGCCAGGTGTCCACCGGGCCGCACGTCCTCGTCGTCTCGAGCAAGCTGCCGGTGGCGAACGTGAAGGAGTTCATCGCCTATGCGAAGGCGAATCCGGGCAAGCTCAGCTACGGGTCGGCCGGCGTCGGGGGCGTGGCCCACCTGGGCATGGAGTACCTCAAGGCGCTGACGGGCATCGAGATGACCCACGTGCCGTACCGGGGCACTTCCGCCGCCATCAACGACCTGGCTTCGGGCCAGGTGCAGGCCCTCTTCAGCAGCCCGCCGTCCCTGCAGGGCGCGATCGACAAGGGCCTCGTCAAGCCGATGGGCATGAGCGCGTCGGGCGGCACGGGCGCCGCTCGTTCGCTGCCGGTGATCGGCACGGTCGTTCCCGGCTTCGAGTTCACCACCTGGTACGGCCTGTACGCGCCGCTCGCCACGCCCAAGCCGGTGGTCGACCGCATCCACGCTGCGCTGGCCAAGGTCCTGAAGGATCCGGCGCTGAACGCGAAGCTCGAAGCCCAGGGCGTGCAACTGGCGGGGAGCACGCCGGACGAACTCGCGGCGACCACGAAGCGCGACACCGAGCACTGGGCGAAGGTGATTCGCGACGCCAGGATTACGCTGGAGTAAGCCGCCGTGACAACCACTTCGCCGCGCGCGCGCACGCAGCCGCCGGGCAAGCTGAAGCAGTTCCTGTCCCTCGACGACTTCGAGCGCGCCGCGCGGCGGCACCTGCCGCGGCCGATCTTCGGCTACGTCTCGGGCGCGGCGGAAGACTGCGCTTCGCTGCACGACAACCGCGCCGCCTTCGCAGAGATCGGCTTCGTCACGCGCGTGCTGCGCAACGTCTCGGGACGCAGCCAGCAGGTGGAGCTGTTCGGCCACACGTACGCGTCCCCATTCGGGATCGCGCCCATGGGCATCAGCGCCCTCTCCGCCTATCGGGGCGACCTCGTGCTGGCGCGCGCCGCGGCCGAGGCCAACGTGCCCATGATCATGAGCGGCTCCTCGCTCATTCGCCTCGAGGACGTGGTCGCGCAGAACCCGGCGATGTGGTTCCAGGCCTACCTGCCCGGCGAGGTGGAGAAGATCGAACCGCTGATCGAGCGCGTAGCCCGTGCCGGCGTGCGGACGCTGGTGCTCACCGTGGACACCGCGGTGCTCGCCAACCGCGAGAACAACATCCGGGCCGGCTTCTCGACGCCGTTGCGACCCAGCGCGCGCCTGGCGTGGGACGGCGTGACGCACCCGCGCTGGCTGGTCGCCACGGCGCTGCGCACCTTGCTGCTGCACGGCATGCCGCACTTCGAGAACTCGTATGCCACGCGCGGCGCGCCCATCCTGTCTTCCCGGGTCACCCGTGACTTCGGCGCCAAGGACCACCTGAGCTGGGAGCACCTGGCGCTGATCCGGCGCCTCTGGAAAGGGAGCCTGGTGGTCAAGGGCATCATGAGCCCGCTCGACGCGCAGGCCGCGCGCGACGCGGGTGCCGACGGCGTCATCGTGTCGAATCACGGCGGCCGCCAGCTCGATGGCACGGTGGCGCCGCTGCGCGTCCTGCCGGAGATCGTGGCCGCGGTGGGCCCCACGTTCCCCGTGATGATCGACAGCGGCATCCGCCGCGGCACGGACGTTCTGAAGGCGCTCGCCCTGGGCGCGAAGTTCGCGTTCGTGGGACGGCCGTTCCAGTACGCGGCCGCCGTGGCCGGCCAGCCAGGCGTGCGCCACGCCCTGGGCCTCCTGGCCGACGAAGTGCAGCGTGACCTGGGCCTGCTGGGGCTGACGTCGCTGCAGGAACTCGGTCCCGCGCAACTGCGGCCGATCGCGCCGCGGCCCTAGCCCAGCAGCTAGGCCGAGGGCACCCCCATGTGCAGGGGCAGGCCGGCCACTTCCAGGTCCGCATACAGCACCGCGCCGTGCGTGGAGTCGGTGACGAACAGGCGCTGCCTCTGCGGCCCGCCGAAGGCGACGTTGGTGGTCGACGCTCCCTCGGGGCCGCGCAGCACCCACACGGGCTCCGCGCGGGCGTTGAGGACCCATACGTAGCCCAGGCCGGGGTTGGCCACGACCAACCGCCCCTGGGCGTCGGCGGCCAGGCCATCGGGCCCGCTCGGTCCGTACGAGGTGAAGAACTGGCTCACCTTGGCCACGCTGCCGTCGGCCAGCAGGGGGACGCGCCAGACGCAGTTGCCGCGCGTCACGGCCAGGTAGAGCACCGATTCGTCCGGCGACAGGCAGACCCCGTTGGGGCTGGGCACGTTGGACAGCAGCAGGTCCAGCTGGCCGGAGGGCCGCAGGCGGTAGAGCCGGCCCGTCGGATCGTGCAGGCCGGTCTGGCCCTGGTCCGTGAAGTACAGGTTGCCGCCCCGGTCGAACACCAGGTCGTTGACACCGCGGAAGCGCTCGGTATTGCGGCGCTCCAGGAAGCCGCGCACCTGGCCGCTCGCGATGTCCAGCTGCACCAGCCCGTTCTTGTAGTCGGTGATGAGCAGGGTGGCATCGTCCAGGAACTTCATGCCGTTCGGCTCGCCGTCGTACTCCGTGACGAGCGTCCACTCGCCCGCGGCATCGATGCGGAAGATGCGGCCGAAGGGGATGTCGGTCACGTAGAGATTGCCCTGGCGATCGAACACCGGCCCTTCGAGGAAGGAATCGGTCGGGCGGCCCGCGCGGTTCGCGTCGGCCCACACGCTCTGCGTGCGCGTGCGGAAGCGCTCGGGCAGGACGGTGAAGCGCGCGAGCTCGCGAACCTGGGGAGGATGGAGGAAGAACATGGCTCAGCTCGGGGGGCGCTTGAATCCGTAGAGGCGGGCGGGGTTGTCGACCAGCACGCGGCGGAGGGTCTCGTCCGTGCCGCACCACGCCAGCAGCACGTCGACGAGATCCGCGTCGTCCACCGAACCGGGCCGCTCGGTGGTGTGCGGCCAGTCGCTGCCCCACAGGAGCCGCTCGGGGGCGTGGCGCACCAGAGCCTGGCCGAGCGGAAAGGTGTCGGAGTAGCCCGGCGCGCCTGCGCGCGAACGCATGTAGATGCCCGAGAGCTTGACCCAGGTGCTGCCGCCATCGATCAGGCGGCGCAAGGCGTCGTAAGCGGGTCCCGAGGCGCCATCGGCCGGATCGATGCGGCCGAGATGGTCGATCACCAGCGGCACCGGCAGGGCGGCGAGCAGCGCTTCCATGGCAACCAGCTGCTCCGGGTGCACGAACACCTGGATGTGCCAGCCCTGGCGGGCGGCCTTGTGGGCCAGGGTCTGCAGCATGTCCGGCGTGGTCACGCCCCAGGATTGCGGCGACACGAAATTCACGCGCAGCCCGCACACGCGCTGCGCCGCCAGTCGCGCGAGTTCATCCTGCTGCACGTCCGCGTGCATCACCGCCACGCCGCGTGCGCTCTCGCCCAGTTGGGCGAGAGCATCGAGCGTGCAGGCGTTGTCCGTGCCGTAGGTGGACGGCGTGACGACCACCGTCCGCTGCGTCCCGAGGCGCTGCTGCAGCCGCCGGTAGGTGGCGACGTCGGCCTCGGGCGGCTTGCGCGGCCAGTGCGGCGACGGCGGGAAGCGCGCATCGAAGATGTGCATGTGCGCGTCGCACGCGAGCGCAGGCAGCGGGCGCAGCGGCCTGCGCGTGCCCGCCGAATGGGGCACGGGCTCGGACATGGGGTCGCGGGTCACGGAAGGGGGGATCAATCCAGCTTGATGTTGCCCTTGCGAACGACCTCGGCCCACTTGGCGTCTTCCTTCTTCAGGTAGTCAGCGAACTGCGCCGGCGTGGAGCCGATCGGCTGGGCTCCCACGTCGGTGAAGCGCTTGCGGACATCCGGGTCCTGCAGCGACTCGGCCACGGCCTTCTGCAGCTTCGCCACGATGTCGGCCGGCGTGCCTGCCGGGACAAACACGCCGTTCCACTCGTAGACCTCGTAGCCGGGGATCACGGTTTCGGCCACGGTCGGAACGTCGGGCAGCAGCGGCGAGCGCTTGGGAGAGGAGATGGCCAGCGCGCGCAACTTGCCCGAATTCACCAGCGGCGACGAGGCGGCGATCGTGCTGAACATGAAGTCGACCTGGCCGCCCATCACGTCGGTGATCGCGGGGCCTCCGCTCTTGTAGGGGATGTGCACCATGTCGAGGTCGAGCTTCTGCCGGAACAGTTCGGACGCGAGGCGCTGCACCGTGCCGCTGCCGCCGGAGGCGTAGTTGACCTTGCCGGGTTGCGCCTTGGCCTTCCCGATCAGGTCCTTGACGTCCTTGTACGGCGCATCGGCCTTGACGATCAGGATGTTGGGCGCGAGCGAGACGAGCGACAGCGGCTGCAGCGCGTCGGGCGCGTACGGCATGCTGGGGAACAGGTGCGGATTGATGGAGTACGGCGTCGCGTCGTACAGCATCGTGTACCCGTCCGGCTTGGCCTTTGCCACGTAGGAGGCGCCGATCGTGCCGCTGGCGCCGGCGCGGTTGTCGACGATCACGCTGGTGCCGAGCTTGCTGCCCACTTTCGCGGCCAGCACGCGGGCCAGTGCATCGGCCGCGCCGCCCGGCGCGTACGGCACGACCAGCGTGACGGTGCGCTCCGGCCAGGCTGCGTGCGCGAGCGAGGCGGCGGCCAGTGCGCAGGCAGCCACGAAGGTGCGGCGCGCGCGGGAGAAGGAGGTGGATCTCATGGGAAGTTTCCGGGTTGGAAGCTCAATCGAGCTTGAGGTTCAATTCCTTGGCGAGCTGGCTGTTGGCCTGCACTTCGCGCTGGATCTGGCTGCCGAACGTGGCGCCGCACACGCTCTGCGCTGTCAGGCCGAGGCCGCGCAGCTTCTCGACGGCGGCGGGTGTCTGTGTGAAGCTGCGGGCGGCGTTCTCCAGCGCCTCGAGGACCCCCACCGGCGTGCCGGCGGGGGCCATCAATCCGTACCAGGCGTCGTCACGAAAATTCTTGACGCCGGCCTCCTCGAAGGTGGGCACTCCGGGCAGCAGCGTGGAGCGCTGGCCTGCGGCTACCGCCAGGGCGGTGAGCTTGCCGGACTGGATATGCGGCAGCACCGAGCCGAGCGTCGCGAAAGAGGCATCGAGCTGGCCGCCGATCAGGTCGGTGATCGCGGGCGCGGCGCCTTTGTAGGGAATGTGGTTCAGCGAGACGCTCGTGAGGCGCCCGAAGCGCTCGCCCGCGAAGTGGCCCTGGCTGCCGGGACCGGGCGAACCGAAGGTGATGCGGCCCGGCGCGGCCTGCGCCGCCTTCGTGAAGTCGGCGAGCGTCCTCACCTTCATCGCAGGCCCGACCACCAGCACCGTGGGGCTGCCGGCGAGCGTGCAGACGGGCGCGAAGGAGCGCACCGCATCGAACTTCACCCGCGCGCTGTACAGGGCCGGGATCATGGTGTGGTTGGTGGCGCCCAGCAGCACGGTATAGCCGTCGGCCGGTGCGCTGGCGACGTAGTCCGCGGCCAGCACGGTGTTGGCGCCCGGCTTGTTCTCCACAATGAAGGGCTGGCCCAGCGTACGGGCTGCGTGCTCGGCAAAGGCACGCGCCACCACGTCGGTGGGACCGCCGGCGGAGAAGCCGACCACGACGTGCACGGGCTTGGCGGGGTAGCCCTGGGCCAGCGCACCGTGCGCGCAGAGCGCGAGCGCGGCAAGGGTAGCAAGAGTCTTCATCGTGTCCTCCTTCAGTCGGGTTCAGGCGCTTTCGGTCGTCCGCGCGAGGACGGCCAGCACGTTGTTGGCGGCACCGATGCCCATGTTCACGTAGGCGTCACCGGTGACGCCTCCGATGTGGGGGCTGAGCAGGATGTTGGGCTCGGCCTGAAAGGGATGCGGCACCGTCATCGGCTCCACGGCGAAACTGTCCAGGCCGGCGGCCGCCACCTGGCCGGAACGCACGGCCCCCAGCAGCGCGGCTTCGTCGACCAGGCCGCCCCGCGCCGTGTTCACCAGGATCAGGCCGCGCTTGCAGGCAGCCAGCGTCTGCGCATTCACCATGTTGCGGTTCTCGGCGGTCAGCGGGCAGTGCAGCGAGACCGCATCGGACTCGCGCCACAGCGTCGGCAGGTCCACGGGGCGCACATACTCAGGCAGGTTCTGCGCGTAAGGATCGAAGCCGATCACCTTCATGCCCATGGCGTCGCACATGCGCGCGAAGCGCAGGCCGATGGCGCCCAGGCCCACCAGGCCGACGGTGCGGCCGTGCAGTTCCACGCTCTTGTGGGTCGCCTTGTCCCAGTGGCCGGCGCGCATGCGGGCATCCAGCTTCACGATCGACTTGGCGCAGGCCAGCAGGAGGGCCAGCGCCTGCTCGGCGACCGCCGCCGCGTTGGCACCCGCGGCCGCGCGCACGGCGATGCCCCGTGCCTTGGCCGCTTCCTTGTCGATGGTGTCCGTGCCGCTGCCGTGCTTGGAGATCACGCGCAGCGAAGGCGCGGCGTCCATCACGGCGGCGCTGACGCCTCCGTAGCGCACGATGATGCCGACGGGGTCGTGCTGCCTGCAGAGCGCGACCAGGTCCGCCTCCTGCGGCGTCTTGCCGGCGTACACCATCTCGAAATCCTTCAGCAGCGCCAGCGCCGCCGGGGCGAGGTCGGCGCCCGTGACGAGGATGGCCGGCCGTGCACTCACAGGGTCTCGCCCTGCTTCAGCACGCCGGCGGCGCGCAGCGCCGCGTCGAGCCACGGCGCGGCCGTGTTGCCCTTGCCGATGGCCGCAATGCGGGCGGTTTCGTCCTCCACCTTCTTGCGCGCGAGCGGCAGCAGCGCTTCGACACGCTCGCGCTCGATGGCGACGACGCCGTCCGCGTCGGCCACGATCAGGTCGCCGGAGCGCACCGTCACGCCGCCTACCGACACCGGATGCCCGATCCGCCCGGGGACGTTCTTGGTCGGGCCGTTCGGGTTGGTGCCGAAGGAGAACACGGGATAGTCCATCTCGTCGATCTCGAGGCTGTCGCGCACGGCACCGTCGATCACCACCCCGGCCAGGCCGAGTTGCTTGCAGGCGGTCATCATGATCGTGCCCATGAGGGCGGCCGTCTGGTCGCCCTTGCCGTCGATGACGAGCACGTCGCCCGGCTTGGCGAGGGCGATAGCGGCATGGATCATCAGGTTGTCGCCGGGGCGCACGTCCACCGTCAGCGCCGGACCGGCCAGTTTCATGCGCGGGCGCAGCGCCGCGATGCGCCCGTGCAGGGCGCCGCGGCGGCCGTTCACGTCGGCCAGGATCGCGGCCTGGAATTCGGAGGCCTGGCGCACCAGGTCGGGGGAGACGCGCTCGAAAGTGCGGAGGATGTCGGTCATGGGAGGCTTTCGGAAAACTGGGATGGCGGGCACGGCGCTGCGGTGGCGCCGTGCCGGGTGCGAAGAGTGCGCGCGAGGTGCGCTGCCGACCGGGTCAGTCGATCCGGGCGCCCGAGTCCTTGACGATCTTTCCCCAGCGGGCGATATCGTCGCGGATCAGGTTCGTGAACTGCTCCGGCGTGCTGCCGGCGACGTCGGCCCCCTGGGCTCCGAGCTTCCTGGCCAGCTCGGGATCCTTCAGCGCCTTGTTGATGTCGGCGTTCAGCTTGATCACTACATCCTTCGGCAGGTTGGCCGGGCCGAGGATGCCGAACCACGTGACGGCTTCGAAGCCCTTGTAGCCCGACTCGGCGACGGTCGGCACATTGGGCAGGTCGTCCACGCGCTGCAGCGAAGTGACGGCGAGAGGGCGCATCTTGCCGCTCTGGATGTGGCCGATCAGCGTGGGAATGGTGGAGAAGTACAGCTGCACCTGTCCGCTGATCACGTCGGTCGCGCCCTGCGCCGCGCCCTTGTAGGGGATGTGGGTCAGCTTGATGCCCGCGACCCGCTGGAAGGATTCGGCCGCGAGGTGGCCCACGGTGCCGTTGCCGGCGGACGCGAAGTTGATGGAGCCGGGGTGCGCCCTCGACTCCTTCACCACGTCGGCGAGGGTGCGGAAGGGCGAGTTGGCGCTGGCCACGATCACCAGCGGCGAACTGGCCACCAGGCTCACCGGCGTCAGGTCCTTCAGCGGGTCGTAGGGCAGCTTCGGGTAGAGCGTGGGGTTGATCGCGAGATTGCTGGTCTGGCCCATCACCAGCGTGTAGCCATCGGGGGCGGCCTTGGCGGCGGTGTCGACGCCGATGTTGCCGCCCGTGCCGGGCTTGTTGTCGATGACGAAGGTGTAGCCGGGGCCGGCGATCTTGTGCGCAACCTCGCGAGTGATCGTGTCCGTGCCGCCGCCGGGCGGGAAGGGCACGATCAGGCGGATGGGCTTGGCGGGCCAGGCTTGCGCCAGGGCCAGGGAAGCGGTGAGGGACGTGGCCGCGAACGCGAGCGCCGCACGACGGGAAATCTGCATCGGTTGTCTCCTGAGCATGCACTGCATGCGTCATTGCGAACTGTAGATGGCCGTTCCAATGCGTACAATGTCGTTTCACGCAATGAACCATGGTGCAGGATGCGCAACCCGGCCAAGGATGAAGCGCCCGCCGCCGACGGCGGTGTCACCGCCGTCACCCGGGCGCTGTCGCTGATGGAAGCCTTCGCAGTCGGCGAGGCTAGCCTGTCCCTGGCCGAATTGAGCCGGCGGGTGGGGATGCACAAGACCACCACCTTGCGGCTGGCGCGCACGCTGGCCCTGTCGCAGTACATGGTGCAGACCGAGGACGGCCTGTGGCGGCTGGGGCCTGCCGCCGGCTGGCTCGGGGCCCGGTATCAGGCAGGTTTCGACGTGAACAACGTCGTCGAGCCTGCGCTGCACCAACTCGTCAAGGAGACGGGCGAGAGTGCCTCCTTCTACGTGCGCGAGGGGGACATCCGCTCTTGCGTCGCGCGGGTGGAAGGGCCCCAATCGGTGCGCCACAACGTGCGCATCGGCGAGCGGTTGCCCCTGGACCGCGGCGCGCCGGGGCGCGTGATCCTCGCCTTCAGCGGCGCGGCCGGCGAGCCCTACGAGTCGATCCGCGAGCGCGGCTTCCACATCTCGCTCGGGGAGCGGGAAGCGGAGGTCGCCAGCGTGGCCGCACCCGTGTTCGGCCTCAACTGGCGCCTGCTCGGCTCGATGTGCATTTCCGGACCGAGCTCGCGCCTGACCAAGGCC
>NZ_DASSVG010000323.1:0-2017 GCF_035706265.1 Ramlibacter sp.
GCCACGCCCGATGCCTTCTTCGAGATGCTGCGCGCCGCCGGCCTCACGCTGGCCGCCACCTACGCCCTGCCCGACCACCACGACTACGCCAACATGCCCGCCGCCATCCCGCCCGGCGCCACGCTGGTCTGCACGGAGAAGGACGCGGTCAAGCTGTGGCAACTGCGCCCCGGCGCCTGGGCCGTCCCGCTGCAGGTGGACATCCCCGCTTCCTTCTGGCAGGCGTTCGATCGCCTCCTGGACACCTCGTTATCATCCCGCCATGGATCCCCGTCTCCTTGAGCTCCTCGTCTGCCCCGTGACCAAGGGCCCGCTGGACTACGACCGCGAACGCCAGGAGCTGATCTCCCGCAGCGCCCGCCTCGCCTACCCGATCCGCGACGGCATCCCCGTGCTGCTGGAAGACGAGGCGCGCACCCTCAGCGACGAGGAACTCGAGCGCCTGCCCGCGCGCACGCCGCTCGTCTGACCGCGTGAGCTTCACCGTCCTGATCCCCGCCCGGCTCGCGTCCACGCGCCTGCCGGACAAGCCGCTGGCCGACATCGCCGGCCTGCCGATGGTCGTGCGCGTGGCGCACCGCGCCGAGCAGTCCGGCGCCGCGCAGGTCGTGGTCGCCACCGACAGCGAACGCATCGCCGACGCCTGCAGCGCGCACGGCGTGCGGGCCGTGCTCACGCGCGCCGACCATCCCTCCGGCAGCGACCGGCTGGCCGAGGCCTGCGAGCAGCTCGGGCTGGACGGCGACGACGTCGTCGTCAACGTGCAGGGCGACGAGCCGCTGATCGACCCGGCCCTGATCGACGCCGTGGCCGCGCTGCTGCGCGAGCGCCCGCAGGCCAGCATGAGCACGGCGGCGCACCCGATCGCGAGCGTCGCCGACTTCGTGAACCCGAACGTGGTGAAGGTGGTGCTGCAGGCCGACGGCCTGGCCCTCTACTTCAGCCGCGCGCCCATCCCGTGGTGGCGCGACGGCTTCGCCCAGGGCGTGGGCGCGCTGCCCGAGCCCGCGCCGCTGCGCCACGTGGGCATCTACGGTTACCGCGCCGGCTTCCTGCGCACCTTCCCGCGGCTGCCGCCGGCGCCGGTGGAAGCGTGCGAGGCGCTGGAGCAGCTGCGCGCCCTCTGGCATGGCCACCGCATCGCCGTGCACGTGAGCGCGGCGGCGCCCGGCGCCGGCGTCGATACGCCCGAGGACCTGGAGCGCGTGCGCGCGCTCTTTGCCGCAGGGCAATAAAAGGGGCCCCCCGCGTCAGTTTCGCGCGGGAGGGTGCGTGCTATCCTCGGCGGCAACAGGCGCGGCGGGCCTGGCGCCGGCCCGCCCTGCCGACCGACTCCAAACCATCCGAGGACTCCCCATGAGACTGATCCTGTTGGGCGCACCGGGCGCCGGCAAGGGCACGCAGGCGACCTTCCTGTGCCAGAAGTACGGCATCCCGCAGATCTCCACCGGCGACATGCTGCGCGCCGCGGTGAAGGCCGGCACGCCGCTGGGCCTGGCCGCCAAGAAGGTGATGGACTCGGGCGCCCTGGTCAGCGACGACATCATCATCGGCCTGGTGAAGGAGCGCATCGCCCAGCCGGACTGCGCCCGCGGCTTCCTGTTCGACGGCTTCCCGCGCACCATCCCGCAGGCCGAGGCCATGAAGGCGGCCGACGTGAAGATCGACTGCGTGCTGGAGATCGACGTGCCCTTCGAGGCCATCGTGGAGCGCATGAGCGGGCGCCGTTCGCACCCGGCGTCGGGGCGCACGTACCACATCAAGTTCAATCCGCCCAAGGTGGAAGGCCGCGACGACGTGACCGGCGAGCCTTTGATCCAGCGCGACGACGACCGCGAGGAGACGGTGCTGAAGCGCCTGGAGGTCTATTCCGCCCAGACGCGCCCGCTGGTGGAGTACTACAGCAGCTGGGCGAAGGACGACCCGCAGAACGCGCCCAAGGTGCGCAAGATCGACGGCCTGGGCTCGGTCGACGAGATCACCGCGCGGGCGTTGCAGGCGCTGGCGGACTGCTGAC
>NZ_DASSVG010000324.1:0-3477 GCF_035706265.1 Ramlibacter sp.
CAACGCCGGCGAAGCAGCCAAGGCGGCTGCGCAGATCGCCGGCGTCGCCAAGGTGATCCACGCCGACGGCGCGCAGTTCGAGCACGGCCTGGCCGAGAACGTGGCGGCGCAGGTGGTGGCCCTCGCGGGTAACTACAGCCACATCCTGTTCCCCGCCACCGCCTCGGGCAAGAACATCGCCCCGCGCGTGGCCGCCAAGCTCGATGTGGCGCAGATCAGCGACATCACCAAGGTCGACAGCCCCGATACCTTCGAGCGGCCGATCTACGCCGGCAACGCGATTGCCACCGTGCAGAGCGCCGACAAGGTGAAGGTGATCACCGTGCGCACGACCGGCTTCGATGCGGCCGCCGCCACCGGCGGCAGCGCCGCGGTCGAGACCGCCAGCGCTGCGGCCGATGCGGGCAAGTCGAAGTTCCTGGGCCAGGAGATTGCCGCCAGCGACCGGCCGGAGCTCACCGCCGCCAAGATCATCGTCTCGGGCGGCCGCGCGATGGGCTCGAGCGAGAAGTTCCACGAAGTGCTGGAGCCGCTGGCCGACAAGCTGGGCGCCGCCATCGGCGCCTCGCGCGCGGCGGTCGATGCGGGCTACGCGCCCAACGACCTGCAGGTCGGCCAGACCGGCAAGATCGTGGCGCCGCAGCTGTACATCGCCTGCGGCATCAGCGGCGCGATCCAGCACCTGGCCGGCATGAAGGATTCCAAGGTGATCGTGGCGATCAACAAGGATCCGGAAGCGCCGATCTTCAGCGTGGCGGACTACGGGCTGGAAGCCGACCTGTTCCAGGCCGTGCCGGAACTGGTCAAGGCGCTGTAAGCGCGTTCAGCGTCGGGCGTTCAGCGTTGAGCGTGAACGTCCGGCGTCTTCTCTCGCTCAACGCTCAACGCCTAACGCCCAACCTCCCATGAGCTACACCGCCCCCGTCAAGGACATGCTGTTCGACATCCAGCATCTCGCCGGCATCGAGCAGATCGCGCAGTTGCCCGGCTTCGAGGAAGCCGGCCTGGAGACTGCGCAGGCCGTGCTGGAAGAATGCGCGAAGTTCAACGAGGGGGTGGTGGCCCCGCTCAACGTCGATGGCGACAAGAACCCCTCGACCTGGAAGGACGGCCAGGTCACGACGACGCCCGGCTTCAAGGAAGCCTACCGCCAGTACCGCGAAGGCGGCTGGCAGGGCCTGCAGCATCCGGGCGAGTTCGGCGGCCAGGGCCTGCCCAAGACCATCGGGGCGGCCTGCGGCGAGATCCTCAATTCGGCCAACCTGAGCTTCGCGCTCTGCCCGCTGCTGACCGACGGCGCCATCGAGGCGCTGCTGACGGCCGGCTCCGACGCGCTGAAGTCGGTCTATCTCGAGAAGCTGGTCACCGGCGAGTGGACCGGCACCATGAACCTCACCGAGCCGCAGGCGGGCAGCGATCTCGCGCTCGTGCGCACGCGCGCCGAGCCGCAGCCTGACGGCACCTACAAGGTCTTCGGCACCAAGATCTTCATCACCTACGGCGAGCACGACATGGCGGACAACATCGTCCACCTCGTGCTGGCCCGCATCCCCGGCGCGCCGGAGGGCGTGAAGGGCATCAGCCTGTTCGTCGTGCCCAAGTTCCTGCTGAACGAGGACGGCGCGCCCGGCGCGCGCAACGACGTGCACTGCGTGAGCATCGAGCACAAGCTGGGCATCAAGGCCTCGCCGACCGCGGTGCTGCAGTTCGGCGACAAGGGCGGGGCGACGGGCTACCTCGTGGGCCAGGAAAACCGCGGCCTCGAGTACATGTTCATCATGATGAACGCCGCCCGCTACGCAGTAGGCGTGCAGGGCATCGCGATCTCCGAGCGGGCCTACCAGAAGGCGGTGGAATACGCGCGCGAGCGCCTGCAGTCGCGCCCCGTGGACGGCTCCGTCAACGGGCCGGCGCCCATCATCGCCCACCCCGACGTGCGCCGCATGCTCATGACCATGCGCGCCATCACCGAGGGCTGCCGCGCGATGGCCTGCGTGGCCGCGGCGGCCTACGACGCCGCCCACCACCATCCCGACGAAGCCACCCGCCAGCAGAACCAGGCCTTCTACGAATTCCTGGTGCCGCTGGTGAAGGGCTACAGCACCGAGTCCAGCATCGAAGTGACCTCGATGGGCGTGCAGGTGCACGGCGGCATGGGCTTCATCGAGGAGACCGGCGCCGCGCAGTACTACCGCGACGCCCGCATCCTCACCATCTACGAAGGCACGACGGCGATCCAGGCCAACGACCTGGTGGGCCGCAAGACGGCGCGCGACGGCGGCCGCACGGCGCAGGCCGTCGCGGCGCAGATCGAGCGCACCGAGGGCGAGCTCGCGCAGCGCGCCAGCGCCGATGCCAAGGCCGTGGCCAAGCGCCTCGCGGCCGCCCGCAAGGCCTTCCTCGACGTCGTCGCATTCATCGTGCAGCAGGGCAAGGCCTCGCCCAACGCGGTGTTCGCCGGCTCGGTGCCTTACCTGATGCTGGCCGGCAACCTGGTGGCCGGCTGGCAGCTGGCGCGCTCGCTGGCCATCGCGGAAGACCTGCTCGCCAAGGACGAGGACGCCAATTTCCTGCGGGCCAAGATCGCCACCGCGCGCTTCTACGCCGACCACATCCTGGCCCAGGCGCCGGCGCTGCGCGACAGCATCGTCGAAGGGGCCGACAGCGTGATGGCCCTCGCGGCGGAGGCGTTCTGATGTCGAGACTGCCTGCTGCGCTCCGCAACCTCCCGCTGCCGGTGATCGCCTCGCCGATGTTCATCGTCAGCAACCCGAAGCTGGTGATCGAACAGTGCAAGGCCGGCGTCGTGGGCTCCATGCCGGCGCTCAACGCCCGCCCGGCTTCGCAGCTCGATGAATGGCTGCACGAGATCGAGGAGACGCTGGCCGCGTACAACCGGGCGCATCCCGATGCGCCCGCCGCGCCTTATGCGATCAACCAGATCGTGCACAAGAGCAACGACCGGCTGGAGCACGACATGGAAGTGGTCGTGCGGCGCAAGGTGCCGATCGTCATCACCTCGCTGGGCGCGCGCACCGACGTCAACGACGCGGTGCACAGCTACGGCGGCGTGGTGCTGCACGACATCATCAACAACACCTTCGCGCGCAAGGCGATCGAGAAGGGCGCCGACGGCCTGATCGCGGTGGCGGCCGGCGCCGGCGGCCATGCGGGCGTCAAGAGCCCGTTCGCGCTGATCCAGGAGATCCGCCAGTGGTTCGACGGGCCGGTGGCCCTGTCCGGATCGATCGCGACCGGCGGCGCCGTCCTGGCGGCGCAGGCGATGGGCGCGGACTTCGCGTACATCGGCTCCGCCTTCATCGCCACCCACGAGGCCCGCGCGGCCGAGGCGTACAAGCAGATGGTCGTGGAGTGCACGTCCGACGACATCGTGTACTCCAACCTGTTCACCGGCGTGCACGGCAACTACCTCAAGCCGAGCATCCGCGCCGCCGGGCTGGACCCGGAGAACCTGCC
>NZ_DASSVG010000325.1:0-11399 GCF_035706265.1 Ramlibacter sp.
TGTACATCTGCCGCTTCAGCAGACCGCCGAGAGGCACGCACAGCGGCAACGCCATCACGGCCCACAGGCTCGGCCGGGGCGCGAGCCACAGGTGCCACGCCAGCTGCAGCAGGATCAGCCCGAGCAGGCTCGCCACCGCGATCCAGCGCGTGGCTTCCACGATGGGCGGGACGGCGGCGGCGGATTCGGACGACTGCATGGGCGATGGCATCATAGCGGCCGATGAATCTGGGCCAGCTGCTCGCCGACCTCGCACGTTTCCCCTGGCGCTCCACCGCGCTCACCCTGCGCGAACGCTTCCGCGAGGACCGGCTGGGCCTGTCCGCGAGCAGCCTCACCTTCACCACCACGATGGCGCTGGTGCCCTTCTTCACGGTGGCGCTGGCGCTGTTCACGGCCTTCCCGATCTTCGGCAAGCTGCAGCAGAACCTGCAAGGGTGGCTGGTGCAGAGCCTGGTGCCCGAGTCGATCGCGCGCCAGGTGCTGGGCTACCTGACGCAGTTCGCCGGCAAGGCCAGCCGGTTGGGAAGCGTCGGCCTGGCGGCGCTGCTGGTCACGGCGCTGGCCCTGGTGCTGACGATCGACCGCACGCTCAATGGCATCTGGCGGGTGCGGCGGCCGCGGCCGTTCGCGCAGCGGGTGCTGATCTACTGGGCGGCGATGACGCTGGGCCCGCTGCTGCTGGCGGCCAGCCTGAGCACGACCTCCTATGTGATCTCCGCCTCGCGCGGGCTGGTGCGCCTGCCGCAGTTCTTCGCCTTCGTGATCGACGTGGTCGAATTCCTGCTGCTGGTGGGTGCGCTGTCGGCGCTGTACCGGTATGTGCCCAACACGCCGGTGCGGCGGGCGCATGCGATCGCCGGCGGCGTCTCGGCGGCGATCGGCATCGAGGTGGCGAAGCGGCTGCTGGCCTGGTACATCGGCAAGGTGCCTACCTACTCGGTGGTGTACGGGGCCTTCGCCACTCTGCCGATCCTGCTGGTGTGGATCTACATCGCGTGGCTGATCGTGCTGTTCGGCGCCGTGCTCGCGGCCTACCTGCCGTCCTTGCTGGCCGGCGCGCACCGGCGCTCGAGCGGGCATGGGTGGCAGTTCCAGCTGGCGCTGGAGGTGCTGCAGTTGCTGCACCGGGCGCAGGCGACGGCGCGCCGCGGCATGAGCGCCGGCGAGCTGTCGGCCGCAATGCAGGTGGACGCGCTGCAGCTCGAGCCGGTGCTGCACACGCTGGTGCAGCTCGATTGGATCGCCCGCCTCAACGAGGTGGACGACCAGGTGGCCACGCGTTTTGTGCTGTTGGCCGACGTGCAGTCCACGGCGCTGGAGCCGCTGCTGCGGCACCTGCTGCTGCCGGTGTCGGATGCCACGGCGAAGCTGTGGCACACGGGAAGGCTGTCGACGATCTACCTGAAGGATGTACTTTGAAGTCGGCGAAGGCGGATTTCGTAGGCTGGCGCTGAGCGCGCGCGCAGCGCGCCGAAGCCCAGCGCTCGCGGCGCTCGCGCATCGCTGGGCTTCGGCGCTATCGCGCGCTCAGCTCCAGCCTACGCCGATGCGCTGCCAAGCGCCGTCACTCGATCGCGAATGGCGCCTTGAGAAACCCGCGGAACCGCGCCCGCCCGCCGCGCGTGGGCGGCGCCGTGAGGCGATAGCGCGGAAACCGCGCCAGGAAGCGGCCGATCGCGATCCGTCCCTCGAGCCGGGCCAGGCTCAATCCGGCGCACTGGTGGATGCCGAAGCCGAAGGCCAGGTGCCGGTTGTCCGCCCGCCCGAGATCGAGCACGTCCGGGTTCGCGAATTGCGCCGGATCCCGGTTGGCCGCGCCGATGCCCAAGGTGACCAGCGCGCCGGCCGGCAACGCCACCCCGCCCACCTCGCAGGCCACGAGCGCGCGCCGGTTGCCCAGCTGGTTGGAGGACTCGAAGCGCAGGAACTCGTCGACCGCCAGTGTCATCACGGGCTCCAGCGCCTCCCAGTCCGGGCGCGCACCGATCGCGCGCAGCAGCCGCTCCCTCTCGCCCGGCCACTCCTGCAGCGCCACCAGCGCGTTGCCGATCAGGTTGGTGGTGGTCTCGTGCCCCGCGTTGAGGATGAACACGCAGTTCTGCAGCAATTCGCTTTCCGACAGCTGCTCGCCCCCGGTCTCGCCCCGGATCAGCCGCGTGAGCACGTCGTGCTCCGGATCGCCCGGGTGGCGCCGCCGCTCGGCCACCAGCCCGCGCAGGTAGGCGGTGAACTCGCGCACGCTGCGGTTGCCCAGTTCGTCCTGCGCCGGCGTGAGCTTCGGTTCCAGCGCGCCCAGGATCGCGAGCGACCACCCGCGCAAGGGGCCGCGGTCTTCGTGCGGCACGGCCAGCAGGTTGCCGATGATTTCCACCGGGATCGCGGAAGCGAAATCCTCGATGAGGTCGCCGCCGCCGCGCGCCTCGATCCCATCAAGGAGACGGTCCACCAACTGCACCAGTCCCGGCTCCATCTCCGCGATCGCGCGCCGGGTCAGCGCGCCCATGATCAGCTTGCGCACCCGGGTGTGCAGGGGCGGATCGTTGAAGACCAGCGAGGTCGTGTGGTGCTCCAGCAGCGGCGCGCCGGCGCCGTACTTGGGCGTGAACTCCACCTTCTTGTCGGAGCTGAACACGTGCGCGTCGCGGTACACCGCGCACAGGTCGGCATAGCGGGTGAGGAACCACGAGCCGTCGGGCATCGCGCGCACCGGCGCGCTCTCGCGCAAGGCTGCATAGACCGGGTACGGATTGGCGTAGAAATCCGGCGGCAGGGCCCGCAGGTCGAAGGAGGCCGCGATCTCGCGCGCGCGCTCCGGGCTCATGCGCGGGGTGGGCTCCATGCGCTTCAGCGCAGGAAGTCCCGCAGCGCGAACAGCACCTGGTCCGGCGCCTCCGTCATCATCGCGTGGCCGCCGTCGACCAGCACCGTGCGGGCGTTGCGCGCTTTCTGCTGCAGCGGCTGCGCCGCCTTGGGCGGCGTCATCGCATCGGCCTTGCCCAGCACGAACAGCACCGGGCACTGCACCTGCGCCATGGCGGCCTCGCCGCCCGTGTAGCTGTCGCAGGCGACGAAGCCGCGGTGGAAGACGTTGACGCGCGGATTGCTGGCCAGCACCCGCCTCATCAGCGCGCGCGAGCCGCCATAGAGCCAGGTGCCGGGCCCGAGTGCCGAAGGCGGCGGCGCCAGCAGCGAATGCGAATAGACGTTGACCATGTCGATCGCCTTCATCGGCTGGTGCTGCGCGTTCTCCAGCAGCGCGGGCGAGACCTTCATCGGGCAGGCCGTGCCGACCAGCGCCAGGTGCGTCACGCGCTCCGGCGCGCGCGCCGCCGTCTCCAGCGCGATCAGCGAGCCGAAGCTGTGGCCGACCAGCGCTGCCTTCTGCACGCCGGCTGCATCGAGCAGGGCCAGCACGAAGGCGGCCGCTTCCTCCACGCTCTTCGGCGGCTCGCCGGCGCTCTTGCAGTGCCCCGGCAGGTCGGGCGCGAGCACGTTCCAGCCGTGGTGGGCGAACCAGCGGGTCTGCAGGATCCAGACGCTGTGGTCGTTCAGCACCCCGTGCAGGAAGACGACGGTGGGCTGCTCGCGGTTGAAGGGCTTGCCGCCGGTGTAGCAGAAGGTCGTGGCGCCGTTGACGGTGAGTTCCATGCGGTGCTCCTCCTCAGGCCTTTTCCGCCGCCTTGAGGGCGCGCTTCAGGTCGTCGATCAGGTCGGCCGGGTCTTCCAGGCCGATCGACAGCCGGATCGTGCCCGGCCCGATGCCGGCGCTCTGCAGCGCCTCGTCGCTCATGCGGAAGTGGGTTGTGCTGGCCGGATGGATCACCAGCGAGCGGACGTCGCCGACGTTGGCCAGGTGGCTGAACAGCTTGAGCGTCTCGATGAACTTCTTGCCCTGTTCGCGGCTGCCCTTCATGTCGAAGCTGAACACCGAGCCGGCCCCCTTGGGCAGCAGCTTCTGCGCCAGCGCGTGGCTGGGATGCGACTCCAGCAGCGGATGGCCGACCCGCTCGACGAAGGGATGCGCGGCCAGGAATTCCACCACCTTGCGCGTATTGGCCATGTGCCTTTCCATGCGCAGGGGCAGGGTCTCGATGCCTTGCAGGATCAGCCAGGCCGTGTGCGGGCTCATGCTGGCGCCGAAGTCGCGCAGGCCCTCGCGGCGCGCCCGCAGCAGGAAGGCGCCGACGGTGGATTCGTCGCTGAACACCATGCCATGGAAGCCGTCGTAGGGCGCCGTGAGCTCGGCGAAGTGCCCGGAGCGCTCCCAGTCGAAGCTGCCGCCGTCGACCACCACGCCGCCGATCACCGTGCCGTGGCCCGAGAGGAACTTGGTCGCCGAGTGGTAGACCAGGTCCGCACCCAGTTCCAGTGGTTTCATCAGGTAAGGGGTGGTGAAAGTGGAGTCCACCAGCAAGGGCAGGCCGGCCTCGTGGGCCAGCGCGGAGACGGTGGGGATGTCCAGCACGTCGAGGCCGGGGTTGCCGACCGTTTCGCCGAACAGGAGCTTGGTGTTCGGCCGGATGGCCGCGCGCCAGCCGTCGATGTCGCCCGGTTTGACGAAGGTGGTGTCGATGCCGAAGCGGCGCAGCGTGAAGTGCAGCAGGTTCTGCGAACCGCCATACAGGGCTGTGCTGGCGACAATGTGCGAGCCCGCCCCCATCAAAGTAGCGATCGCCAGGTGCAGGGCGGCCTGCCCGCTGGCGGTGGCGATGGCGCCGATGCCGCCTTCCAGCGCCGCCACGCGTTGCTCCAGCACCGCGTTGGTCGGATTGCTCAGGCGCGAATAGACGTGGCCCGAGCGTTCCAGGTTGAACAGGGCCGCGGCGTGGTCGCTCGATTCGAAGACGAAGGACGTACTGAGGTGGATCGGCACCGCCCGCGCCCCGGTGGCGGGGTCGGGCGCGGCGCCGGCATGCACAGCCAGCGTATCGAAACCGGGGTCGGAGTAACCGGGCATGAGGCAATCCTTGCTTATTGGACTGGGCCGGATTGTGGGCTATATTGGTTTCGACGGAGCCATGGTCTTTGCCATGGACGGGTCCGCGGTCCACTGCCACAACAAAGGAGGCAAGCCATGAAAGTCAGCGACATCCTGCGCGTCAAGGGCAACACGCTCTACACGGTCGGGCCCGACGAGCCGCTGGCCACCGCGATCGACATCATGGCCGACAAGGACATCGGCTCGCTGGTGGTGATGGCGCATGGCGACCTGGTGGGCATGCTCACCTTCCGCGAGGTCATCCAGTGCATCGTGGCCAACAAGCACAGCGTGGGCGGCACGCTCGTGCGCACCGCGATGGACGACCATCCGCTCACCTGCACGCTCGAGACCGAGCTGGACGAAGTGCGCCGCATGATGCTCGATCGGCACGCGCGCTACATGCCGGTGATGGACAAGCGCATGCTCATGGGCGTGATCAGCTTCTACGACGTCGCCAAGGCAGTGGTCGACAGCCAGAACTTCGAGAACCGGATGCTCAAGGCCTACATCCGCGACTGGCCGTCCTCCGAAGACTCGCAACCCACCGCGCAGCTGTAAGCTGCACGGGTGACGAAACGCATCGCCACCCACAGCGGAACCCACCACGCCGACGACGCGTTTGCCGTCGCGGTGCTCACCGCGCTGTTCCCTGACCACATCCTGCTGCGCACGCGCGACCCCGACGAGGTCGCGCAGGCCGACTTCGCCGTCGACGTCGGCGGCGAATGGGATCCCGTCCGCGGCCGCTTCGACCACCACCAGCGCGGCTTCGAGGGCACCCGTACGCGCCTCGACGTCCAGGGCCAGCCGCAGCGCGCCGAGCCCTATGCGAGCGCCGGCCTGGTCTGGCGCGAGTTCGGCCCGGCCTACGTGCGACAACTGGCCGAAGGCATGGGCCAGCACCTGGACGACGCGGCCCTGGCCCGCATCGCGCAGGAGACCGATTCCGCCCTGGTGCGCTACCTGGACCTGGTCGACAACGGCGCGGACGCCGTCGCGCCGGGCATCTTCGGCCTGTCGGAACTGCTGTCGCTGCTGAACACCGACTGGATGGAGGAGCAGGGCTTGACGCGGGAAGCCCATGCCGCCCTGCAGATGGAGCGCTTCCGCGAAGCCACGGCGCTGGTGCGGCGCTTCCTCGATGCCTTCCTGCGCCGCCGCGTCGGCCAGCTGCTGGCCGCCGGCAAGGTGCGCGCGGGCGAGTGCCTGTTCGACGGCCGCGTGCTGCACCTGCCCGAAGGCGGCATGCCCTGGACGCGCATCGTGGTGGAAGAGATGCCCGAGGTGCTGCTGGTGCTCTATCCCGATGCGGAGCCGGGCCGCCACCAGCTGCGCACGGTGCCGCGGCGCATGGGCTCGTTCGAGGCCCGCATGGACCTGCCCGGGGCCTGGGCCGGCCTGCGGGATGCGGAACTGGCCGCCGCCACCGGGGTGCCGGATGCCGCCTTCTGCCACCGCAACCTCTTCATCGCGGTGGCCCGCAGCTACCAGGGCGCCCTGCGGCTGGCCGAACTCGCCCTGCAGCATCCCCGATAATCGCGCCATGAGCGGCAACACCTTCGGCAAGGCCTTCGCGGTCACCAACTTCGGCGAATCGCACGGCCCTGCGATCGGCTGCGTCGTCGACGGCTGCCCGCCCGGCCTGGAACTGAGCGAGGCCGACCTGCAGCCCGACCTGGACCGCCGCCGCCCCGGCACCAGCCGCTACGTCACGCAGCGGCAGGAAGAGGACAAGGTGGAGATCCTCTCCGGCGTCTTCGAGGGCCGCACCACCGGCACGCCGATCTGCCTCCTGATCCGCAACACCGACCAGCGCAGCAAGGACTACAGCGAGGTCGCGCGCAAGTTCCGCCCCGGCCACGCCGACTACACCTACCTGGAGAAGTACGGCCTGCGCGATCCGCGCGGCGGCGGCCGCGCCTCGGCCCGCCTGACGGCGCCCATGGTCGCCGCCGGCGCCGTGGCCAAGAAGTGGCTGCGGCTGAAGTACGGCACCCGGTTCCGCGGCTGCATGCAGCAGATCGGCGACGTCGCGATCCCCTTCGAGTCGTGGGAGCACGTGCCGAACAATCCCTTCTTCGCGCCCGTGGCCGACGTCTCCAAGCTGGAGGCCTACATGGACGAACTGCGCAAGTCGGGCGACTCGTGCGGCGCGCGGCTGCGCGTGACGGCCTCCGACATGCCCGTGGGCCTGGGCCAGCCCCTGTTCGACAAGCTCGATGCCGAGATCGCCTACGCGATGATGGGCATCAACGCGGTCAAGGGCGTCGAGATCGGCGCCGGCTTCGGCTGCGTCACCCAGCGCGGTTCCAGCCACGGGGACTCGCTCACGCCCACCGGCTTCGCCAGCAACAACGCCGGCGGCGTGCTGGGCGGCATCAGCACCGGGCAGGACCTCGAGGTCTCCATCGCGATCAAGCCCACCAGCTCGATCCTGGTACCGCGCGAAACCATCGACATCGAAGGCCAGCCGACCCAGGTGATCACCAAGGGCCGCCACGATCCCTGCGTGGGCATCCGCGCCACCCCGATCGCCGAGGCGATGCTGGCCCTGGTGGTGATGGACGCCGTGCTGCGCCACCGGGGCCAGTGCGCCGACGTGCTGCCGCCGCTGACGCCGATCGCCGCTTCGCTCGGCTGATGGGCGCCGCCGCGCAGCCGGCCGGCTACCGCCAGCTGGTGCCCTTCGCCGCGCTGTCGGCCACCTACTTCGCGCACATCGGCTTCTTCAATCCCTACCTGCCGCTCTGGCTGAAGGCGCAGGGGCTGCCGATCACCGTGATCAGCGTGCTGGCCTCGGTGCAGTCGATGACGCGCGTGTTCGCGCCCTATGCCTGGGGCGCGCTCAGCGACCGCACCGGCGAGCGGGTGAAGCTGCTGCGCGTGAGCGCCGCCATCGCGCTGGCCGCTTCGCTGGGCCTGTGGTGGCCGGGCGGCGCATGGTGGATCGGGCTGGTGCTGCTGCTGCTCTTCACCCACACCAGTTCCATGATGGGGCTCACGGAAGCCGCCATGGCCCACCTCGTGGCAGGCGACTGGGGCCGCTACGGCAAGGTGCGGCTGTGGGGCTCGCTCGGCTTCATGGTCACGGTGTTCGTGGCCGGCGCCTGGTTCGAGCGCTTCGGCATGGGCAGCTTCCCGGGCTGGGCCCTGGTGACGCTGGCGGGCGTGCTGCTGTGCACCTGGTGGCTGCCCGACGCGCGCGACAACCCGCACGAGGGCCGCGCGGAGCACGCCCCGATCGGCGCGGTGCTGCGCCAGCCGGCGGTGCGCTGGTTCTTCGCCTCGCTGCTGTTCCACGTGATGGCGCACTTCGCCGTCTATGCCTTCCTGTCGCTCTACCTCGACGCCCTGGGCTACAGCAAGACGACCATCGGCGTCCTGTGGGCCGTGTCGGTGGTGGTGGAAGTGGCCTGGTTCTATGCCCAGGGCCGGCTGCTGCCCCGCTTTCCGATGGAGCAATGGCTTCTGGTCTGCGCGCTGGCCACGGCGGCCCGCATGGCGATCACGGCAGGGCTGGGCGGCTGGCTGGCGGCCCTGTTCGTCGCCCAGATGCTGCATGCCCTGAGCTTCGCCAGCCACCACACCGCCTGCATCGCGATGGTGACGAAGCACTTCCCCGGCCGCCTGCGAGCGCGCGGCCAGGCCTTGTTCACGGTCACGGGCTACGGCGTCGGCGGCGTGGTGGGCGTGCTGGCCGGCGGCGCCATCGCCTCCCGCTGGGGTTTCCGGCCGCTGTTCGCGGCGGCCGCATTGCTGGGTCTGGTGGCGGCGTACTGCGCCCACCGCGTGCAACTGTTGCAGGAACGCGAAGCCGCCCTCGTCTGACGCACGAACTGGCAGCCTCGCGCCAGCAGGAAATCCGCGGACGCCGCAGAATCGCAACATGGTCACGGCGCTCCGCCTGTTCCGCTATGCCTGGGCCGTTCCGAACACGCTGCTCGGCCTGGTGCTGGGTGGCGTGGCGGTGCTGTCCGGCGCCACGGTGCGGCGCCACCACGGCGTGATCGAGATCTATGGCGGCCGCACCGGCGCGGCGGTGGCCCGGCTGCCGCGCGCCCTCGGCTTCTCGGCGATGACGCTGGGCCACGTGATCCTGGCCGTGGACCGCTCCACGCTGGCCCAGCTGCGCCGGCACGAGCATGTGCACGTGCGGCAGTACGAGCGCTGGGGCCCGCTGTTCCTGCCGGCCTACCTGCTGTCGAGCGTGCTGCAGCTGCTGCGCGGCCGCAATCCCTACCGCGAAAACCACTTCGAGCGCCAGGCCTATGCGCTGGCGCCCGCGCGCCGACGGGCCCCCGCGGCCCAGGAGCCGCACCCTTAAGGGAGCGCCCGCGCTCGACTACACGACGCGGCCTTTTCGCTGCATCATGGGGTCTTGGCGAAAGGAGTACCTGATGGAGAACGTGAGTTCCATTCCCGGCGAGACCGCCCGCCGCATCGACCTGACCCAGCAGACCGACGTGCAGTTCTGGTGCCGTGTGTTCGACGTCAGCATGGACCAGCTGCGTGACGCCGTGCACCACGCCGGCCACCAGGTCGAGGAAGTCGAGCGCTACCTGCGCCAGCACAACATCCGCTCGCATTGATGCAGACGGTGCGCCTGGGCCGCAGCGGCCTGAAAGTCTCGCGCGTCTGCCTGGGCATGATGACCTACGGCACGCCGCAGTGGCGGCCGTGGGTGCTCGACGAAGAGGCCGCACGTCCCGTGGTGCGGCATGCGGTCGAACTCGGCATCAATTTCTTCGACACCGCCGACCTGTATTCGGGTGGCGCGAGCGAGGTGCTCACCGGCCGCTTCGTGCGCGAGTTCTGCCGCCGCGAGGAAGTGGTCATCGCCACCAAGGTCTTCTACCCGGTGGACCTGGAGTTCAAGGGCGGCGCGGCGCTCGGCGCGAAGCCGCCGCGGCGGCCCAACATGGACGGCCTGTCGCGCAAGAGGATCTTCCATGCCGTGGACGAGAGCCTCCAGCGCCTGGCCACCGACTACATCGACCTCTACCAGATCCACCGCTTCGACTACGACACGCCCATCGAGGAGACGATGGAGGCCCTGCACGAGGTGGTGAAGGCCGGCAAGGCCCGCTACATCGGCGCGAGCAGCATGTACGCGTGGCAGTTCGCCAAGATGCAGCAGGTTGCGAAGGAGCGCGGCTGGACGCCCTTCGCCAGCATGCAGAACCACTACAACCTGGCCTACCGCGAGGAAGAACGCGAGATGATCCCGCTCTGCCGCGACCAGGGCGTGGGCCTGATCCCCTGGAGCCCGCTCGCGCGCGGCTTCCTGGCCGGCAACCGCCAGCGCGGCGACAAGGAGGCGGGCGCCACCGCCCGCGCGCAGACCGACGACATCGCGCAGGGGTACTACTACCGCGACAGCGACTTCCAGGTGGTCGAGGCGCTGGGCGCGCTGGCGCGGCAGAAGGGCGTGAGCAACGCGACGCTGGCGTACGCCTGGCTGCTGCACAAGGGCGTGACGGCGCCGATCGTGGGGGCCAGCAAGACCTGGCAGCTCGATGAAGCCGTGGCCGCGCTGGAGCTTTCGCTCGCGCCCGAGGAAGTGCGGCAGCTCGAGGCGCCCTACCAGCCGCACCCGGTGCTGGGCCACGTGTAGGCCCGCTCCCACAGGCCCGTCCGCGCTTTTCGGCGGGGCCGCGCACGCCGCGCACCGCAGGATGGAGGTTTGCCACAGGAGGCCTCCATGGACAAGAAACCCTCAGCCAAGGACAGCGGGCGCGGCGCCGGCGAAGCCACGGCCGAAAAGCAGCGCGAACTGCAGCGCGAACAGGACCGCAAGGAACCCGCCGAGGGCGGCTCCGGCGGCGGCAAGGGCGCACCCCAGACCAGCGGCCGAAAGTACCCCGAGGACCTGCCTTCGCAGCACCTGCAGAAGCCGGGCCAGGAAGCGGACATGGAGCTCAAGCCGCAGTTCATGGCCCCGCACTACAAGGGCAGCGGCAAGCTCGAAGGCATGAGCGCGCTGATCACCGGCGCCGACTCCGGCATCGGGCGGGCGGTGGCCGTGCTGTACGCACGCGAAGGCGCCGACGTGGCGATCGTCTACCTGGCCTCGCACGAAGATGCGGAGGAGACGAAGCGCTGCATCGAGAAGGAAGGGCGGCGCTGCCTGCTCATTCCCGGCGACGTGAAGGACAGCGCGTTCTGCAAGCAGGCCGTGGAGAAGGCCGTCAAGGAATTCGGCAAGCTCGACATCCTGGTGAACAACGCGGCCTTCCAGGAGCACGCCCACTCGCTGGAGGACGTGACGGACGAGCGCATGCGCGAGACCTTCGAGACCAACATCATGGGCTACATGCGCATGGCGCGCGCCGCGCTGCCGCACCTGAAGGAGGGCGCGTCGATCATCAACACGAGTTCGGTCACGGCGCTGAAAGGCAGCGCCAAGCTGCTGGAC
>NZ_DASSVG010000326.1:0-4175 GCF_035706265.1 Ramlibacter sp.
GCCCGCCTCGCGGGCGCCGACGCGGCGGAAGTTGGCGACGGTCGGGATGTTGATCCGGGACGACATGGGGGGCAGGTTCTGGTTCTCGGTCTGGTCTTCCTGGAGTATGTCGCGGATGCCATCTTCGTCCGCCGCTTCGCGCTGGAGCGGCGGCCCAGCGCAAGGCCCCCGATCGAAACCTTCTCGACGCCCGAGGCATGCGCGAGGCGGGCCACGACGCCTTGTCGCTGCTGCAGTGCGGTCCGCACCGCGTTGACGATGACTTCGCCGGGGTCGGTGGCGCGGTCGGCCCACAGGTCGGCGTAGATGACGAGCGCCCCCTGGCGTTCGAGGGCCGGGCGCAGGTCCTCGCGCAGGAAGGTGCTCTTGCCGGTGCGCCGCGGCGCGGCGAGGAACAGACCCGAAGGAGCGGCCGAGGTGGCCGGCGGCTCCATCAGTTTCCTGGCCAGGTCCTCAGCGAGTGCTGTGCGGTGAAAGACAGCCACGACCGACTCCTCTCGAATCGACGATTGGAGCGAATTGCAGGCGATTGTAGATCTCTGTAGGAGGGAGCGCCCGCGCTCGCCTTTCCCCCGAAGGGAGGCACACAAGTGGCTCAGGCGTGGCCAAAGTCAGGGCTCCAGCAGCCCAGGCGCCAAGGGAAGTCCGGGCGCCTGGCTGGTCGGTCCGTCACTTCGACCGGCTGCTCTCGCTGGCCACGCCGCCGCCGCCCTGGGCGTCGGCGTCGCGCGGGTCGGTGCCGCGCTCCGGCGCGCGTTCGTCGGCGCCGGCATTGGTGCTGTTGGCGGGCTGGGCGCCGCTGTTCGCCTGGCCGCGGCTGCCGCGCGCGCCGGCGTTGCCGGGGCTGGTGGCGTTCGGGGCCTTGCGGTCCTTGTCCGTGTCGTCTTGCGCCATGCGGATCCTTCGGTGGGCCCCCGCCTGTGCGGGGGCGACGCGTGAAAAAACGAAGAATGCCTGGCCGCTCGCGCGTGCCAGGCATTCGCCGGAGGGCCTGCGCAGGGCCTTACTTGCTGCTGCTGCTGCGCGAACGGCTGCTGGAGCTGGAGCTGCGGCTGTTGCCCTTGGCGCTCGGCTTGCTGGTGCGGCTGGAGCTGCTGCGGCCCGTGCTGCTGCGGCCGCTGGAAGCGGTGCCGCGGCCGGAACTGCTGCTGCTGCGCGACGACGACGAGCCCGATTTGGAGGAAGAGGAAGAACTGCGAGATGCCATAGCTTGCTCCTTTGGTCGGTTGATATGACGGCCGTCGCTTCTGCCGGCGCTGCGGCCACAACGGTCAATCTAGGCAGGTGGGCCGCGGAGCCTGTCGGCATCGCCAGCGCTTCCGCGTAGGAATCGCCCTGCCCGCGGCGATCCACTCGCTGTCAAGAGCGGCACTGTAGGCTGCGCGCCGTCGATGCTTGTCGGCGCGCAGGCCCTGCGGGCGTAGGACGGGGCCCCCTTCCGCGCGCCGCGCGGGAACCTTGCGGCGATGTTCAGCGCCAGGCCGCGCGGGCCCGGTCGCGCACCTGCATCACGGGGGCGGCCGGCCGGGGCGCGGTGCCGGCCACGGCCAACGCCTCGGGCCACGCGACCTGCTCGAAGTGGCGCGTCATCGCCTCGGTGACGAAGCGCGAGCGGCCCGCGTAGACGTGGCGGTCGCCGCCGCCGGATTGCTGCGAGACGTAGAAGCGTTGCGGCACCAGCAGGTGCAGCTGCTCCTTCGCGCGCGTCATCGCCACGTACAGGAGGCGGCGCTCCTCCTCCAGTTCCTCGGTCGTGCCGGTGGCCATGTCGCTCGGGATGCAGCCGTCCACCACGTTGAGCACGTGCACCGCCTTCCATTCCTGGCCCTTGGCGCTGTGGATGGTGGACAGGATCAGGTAATCCTCGTCGCGCAGCGGCGGGCCGCTCTGGTCGCTGGTGACCTCGGGCGGATCGAGCGTCAGCTCGGTCAGGAAGCGCTCGCGGCTGCCGTAGCCCGCGGCCAGGCGCGCGAGCTGTTCGACATCGAGCTTGCGCACCTGCGCGTCGTCGTGCAGGCGCTCCAGCACGGGCAGGTACCAGCTCTTGGCCAGCTCCATGTCGGCAGGCCAGGCGAGACCCGGCTCGCGCAGCTTCGCATAGAGCGCGGCCAGTTCGGCCCAGCCTTCGCGGGCCGCCCCCGGCGGCTCGAAGGACTGCAGCGCCTGGTGCGGATCGCTCGCCTCCTCCATGGCATCGAGCAGGCGCGTGGCCGTCGCGGCACCCACGCCGGGCACGAGCTGCGCCACACGGAAGCCGGCCATGCGCCCGCGCGGGTTCTGCGCGAAGCGCAGCACCGCCATCAGGTCCTTGACGTGCGAGGCCTCCAGGAACTTGAGCCCACCGAACTTCACGAACGGGATGTTGCGGCGCGCGAGCTCCAGTTCCAGCGGCGCGCTGTGGTGGCTGGCGCGGAACAGCACCGCCTGCGACTTCAGCGGCGCGCCCGCCTCGCGCTGGCGCAGCACCTGCTCGGCCACCCAGCGGGCCTGCTGCGCCTCGTCGGGCACCAGCACCAGCTGCGCGCGCTGCGACGAGGCCTTGTCGGTGAACAGGTTCTTGGCATGCCGCTCGCGCGCCGCCGCGATCACGGCGTTGCTGGCGTCGAGGATGGCTTGCGTGCTGCGGTAGTTGCGTTCCAGCGTGACGACGCGCGCCGGCTGGCCGAAGCGGTGCGGGAAGTCGAGGATGTTGCGCACTGTGGCGCCGCGGAAGGAATAGATGCTCTGCGCGTCGTCGCCGACCACCGTGACGCCCTGGCCCGACGGCTTCATGGCCAGCAGGATCTCGGCCTGCAGGCGGTTGGTGTCCTGGTATTCGTCGACCAGCACGTGGTCGAAACGCGCGCCGACTTCCTCGGCCAGGCTCGGTTCGGCCATCATGTCGGCCCAGAAACCGAGCAGGTCGTCGTAGTCCAGCACGTTCTGCTGCTGCTTGGCTTCCACGTAGGCGCCGAACAGCTTCTTCAGTTCGTCCTCCCACTGTGTGCACCACGGGTAGACCGACTGCAGCACGAGGTGCAGCGGATCGCGCGTGTTGAGCACGCGCGAATAGATGCCCAGGCAGGTGCCCTTGAGCGGGAAGCGCTTCTTCTGGTCCGCCAGGCCGATCTCGTGGCGCACCATTCCCATCAGGTCCTCGGCGTCGCCGCGGTCGTGGATGGTGAAGTTCTCCTCCAGCCCGATGCGCGGCGCGTATTCGCGCAGCAGCCGCGCGCCGATGCCGTGGAAGGTGCCGCTCCAGGGCAGGCCGGGCAGCGCCTGCGTGGCGCCGAGGGCCAGTGCCTGCTGCAGCACGCCGCCGACGCGCCGCTCCATCTCCTGCGCGGCGCGGCGGCTGAAGGTGAGCAGCATCATGCGCTGCGGGTCGGCCCCGTGGCGGATCAGGTTGGCGACCCGGTGCGCCAGCGTGCTGGTCTTGCCCGAGCCGGCGCCGGCGATCACCAGCAGCGGCCGGGTGTCGCCGGCGCTCTCGCCGGTGCCGTGTGTGGCGGCTTCGCGCTGCTGCGGATTGAGGGAGGCGAGGGGATCGGGGGACTGCACGGCTGTATATTAATCCAGTGGACTTCAACATCCTGGTCGGCACCGCCTCCTGGACCGACAAGACCCTGGTCGCCTGCGGACGCTTCTATCCGCCGGCGGTGAAGACGGCGGAACAGCGCCTGCGCTTCTACGCGCAGCAGTTCCCGCTGGTGGAAGTGGACTCGAGCTACTACGCGATGCCGCTGCCGCAGACCGCGCAGCTCTGGACCGAGCGCACCCCGCCCGGCTTCGTCTTCAACGTCAAGGCCTTCCGCCTGTTCACGGGGCACCCCGCCCTGCCCACCACCTTCCCGCGCGACCTGCAGAAGGCGCTGCCCGCCGGCCTGGGCCGCACCGTCTACTACGAGCAGGTGCCGGCCGAGATCCGCGGCGAACTGTGGCGCCGCTTCATCGAGGCGCTCGCGCCGCTGCAGCACGCGGGCAAGCTGGGCGCGGTGCACTTCCAGTTCGCGCCCTGGCTGCTGCGCAACAAGGCGAGCATGGCGCACGTGGAGCATTGCGCCGGGAAGATGCAGGGGCACCTCGTCGCCGCGGAATTCCGCCACGCGACCTGGTTCTTCGGCGAGCACCTGGAGAAGACGCTCGCCTGGGAGCGCGAGCTCGGGCTGGTGCACACGGTGGTCGACTCGCCGCAG
>NZ_DASSVG010000327.1:0-8226 GCF_035706265.1 Ramlibacter sp.
TTCGGTCCCGGGCATCGCCGCCATCGCCGCCGTCGCCGACGGATAGGGATCGATCACCACCAGCAGGTCCAGCTTGTCCATCGCGCGCTTCATCTCCAGGCCGCGCGACTGCGAGTTGGGCGCGTGGCCCCAGTAGACGACACCGCGCAGGTTCGGATCCTGGTCGATGTTCTCGTTCTTCTCCAGCACGCCGTCGATCCAGCGCGAGACGGTGATGCCCGGCTTCGTCATCAGCGCGGTGCTGGCGAAGCGGCCCTTGATCCAGTCGTAGTCGACATCCCACGCCCGCGCGAAGTGGCGCCAGGAGCCCTCCGAGATGCCGTAGTAGCCGGGCAGCGAATCGGGGTTGGCGCCGATGTCGGTGGCGCCCTGCACGTTGTCGTGGCCGCGGAAGATGTTGGCACCGCCGCCGGACACGCCCACGTTGCCCAGCGCCAGTTGCACCAGGCAGGAAGCCCGCACCATCGCGTTGCCGATCGAGTGCTGCGTCTGGCCCATGCACCACACCAGCGTGGAGGGCCGGTTCTTGGCCATCATCTCGGCGGCCTTGAAGATGTCGGCCTCCGGTACGCCGGACGCCTCGAACACCTTGTCGGGCGTCCACTTGGCCAGCACGTCCTCGCGCACCTTGTCCATGCCGAAGACGCGGTCGTTGATGTACTTCCTGTCCTCCCAGCCGTTCTTGAAGATGTGGTACAGGATGCCGAACAGCACCGGAATGTCGGTGCCGGAGCGGAAGCGGATGTAGTGGTCCGCCTTGGCCGCCGTGCGCGTGAAGCGCGGGTCGCACACGATCATCTTGGTGCCGTTCTCCTTGGCGTGCAGCATGTGCAGCATGGAGACGGGGTGCGCTTCGGCGGCGTTGGAGCCGATGTACAGCGCGCACTTGCTGTTCTGCATGTCGTTGAACGAGTTCGTCATCGCGCCGTAGCCCCAGGTGTTGGCGACGCCGGAGACGGTGGTGGAATGGCAGATGCGCGCCTGGTGGTCGCAGTTGTTGCTGCCCCAGAGGCTGACGAACTTGCGCATCAGGTACGACTGCTCGTTCGAGTGCTTGGACGAGCCGATCCAGTACAAGGCATCGGGCCCGCTTTCCTTGCGCAGCTCCAGCATCCGGGCGCTGATCTCGGACAGCGCCTGGTCCCAGGAGATGCGCTGGTGCTTGCCGTCCACCAGCCTCATCGGATAGCGCAAGCGGAATTCGCCGTGGCCGTGCTCGCGCACCGCGGCGCCCTTGGCGCAGTGCGCGCCGAGGTTGATGGGCGAATCGAACACCGGCTCCTGGCGCACCCAGACGCCGTTCTCCACCACGGCATCGACCGCGCAGCCGACGGCGCAGTGGGTGCAGACGGTGCGCCGCACTTCGACCTTGCCGTCGCCGATGGCCGGCGCGGCGTCCTTCGCCTTCACCTTCTTCACCAGCGCCAGGTTCGAAGCCGCGATGCCCACGCCCACGCCCAGCCCGGAGCGGCGCAGGAAGGCGCGGCGGTCGATGGTGGGCGGCGCGCCCGCCAGGCCGCGCTGCAGGCTGCGAACCAGCGGCGATCGGTTCGCGTCCAGGGTCACTCCACTCTTGCGGGTCAGCAACATGGCAACTCCTCGTTCGATCGGGTCGGATCAGAGTGCGCGAGGGCAACTCAGGCGGCCCAATCTAGGGTTGACTGCGCGGGTAGCCAAACGCGGGGTGACGTGCCGATGGGGAAGCGAGATCCGTACCACGCCGCGCCGCACGGGACGACTTGGCTTGGTGCCGTCGTGGTTGCGAGTGCGCTGCGCCTGGGCGGCGAATCTCCCCAGGTGCAACTGGGCCGACAACCTGTCGCAACAGCCGCGACAAGCTGACGCGCACCTCGGCCCGTGAAGCACAGGTCTGCACGACTGCAGTCCAGCTTCTCGCTTCCTGCAGGGGCTTCAAATCGTCGGGCAGGCGTGTGAAGATGCGCCGATCCCTACTTCCTTTTGCGTATGACGCACGCGCCGTCGTCGGACAGCATCGGTGACCCCGCTGGCGCCGACGCGGTCGCACTCGCACTGGCGCTGCCACAGCGGCAGAAAGTGGTGCTGGTCATGGATCTGGTCGAGTCGGTTCGGCTGATGGCCGCCAATGAAGCTGCGGTCATAGGGCACTGGCGCAGGTTCATACACCATGCCACCACCGACGTGCTTCCCCGACGCCAAGGCCGACTGGTCAAGAGTCTTGGCGACGGCTTCATTGCCGTGTTCGACTCCGGTCACCAGGCTGTCGCTGCCGCACTCGAACTGCAGCGCCATTTCGTTCCCGTCAATGCCGGCTTGCCCGAGGAGCAGAGGCTGTATCTGCGGGGTGGGCTGAATGCGACCCGGGTGTTCGTCGACGAGTTCGACATCTACGGCAGCGGGGTCAACCTGGCCGCGAGAGTCGCCAGCCTGGCGGGGCCCGGCGAGGTCATGGTGACCTCCGAGGTCCGGGACGAGCTCGTGGAAGGTATCGACGGTCACATCGAGGACATGGGAGAGTGCTATCTGAAGCATGTCGCCCACCCGGTGCGGGCCTATCGCGTCGGCGACAAAGGCCCCAAGCCCGTTCTGGCGTCCACGGCCGACTACCTCGATCCGCTGCATCCGACCGTGGCGGTCATTCCGTTCGAATCCCGCAGCCACGACGCCGATGCGGTGGCCATCGGTGACCTGATCGCGGACGGTGTCATTGCGCACCTCGGCGCCAGCGCCACGCTGCGGATCGTCTCGCGCCTGTCCTCGGCGTCTTTCTCGGGCCGGGGTGCCCCGCCGCAACTGATCCGGGAGAAGCTCGGAGCGGCGTATGTGCTGGTTGGCAGCTATGTCGCGAGTGGTACTGCGGAGTCGGCGCCGGTCCTGATCCACGGTGCGCTGTTGCACAGCGGCACGGGCGAGGTGATCTGGGTGGACCGTTTCTCCGTCCGCAGCGCGGATCTCTGTGCTGTCGAGAGCGAAGCATGCATGCGTCTGGCTGCAGGCGTGCTTTCCGCGATCCTCGAACGCGAGGCCGTCGCCGCAGCGCGCCAGCCGCTGCCCACGCTGGCCAGCTACTCGCTTCTCCTGAGCGGCATACGGCTGATGCACCGCTCCACCACGGCGGACATGGCATTGAGCCGCAAGGTGCTGGAGCATCTCGCGGAGCGCCATCCGAGGCATGCGGAGCCTTATGCATGGCTCGCCAAGTCCTTCGTGATCAACGCCGTCTCGCGTTCGACGGACTGGCAGGCCGACGCGGAGCGCGCGCGCGACATCTCGCACCATGCGCTGGAGCGCTTCCCGGACAACGTGCTGGCGCTGGCCGTGCAGGCGCATGTCCTGACCCACCTGGAAGGAAAGCCGGAGCTCGCGGCGGAGAAACTGGACGCGGCCCTGCAGGTCAATCGCAACGAACCCATGGCATGGCTCTTCAAGAGCGTGCTGTCAGCGATGTGGGGCGACCCCGAGGCCGCGGTGGAGGAAGCCGTCCGCGCGCACGCGCTCTCGCCGGCCGACCCGCTCGCCTACTACTTCAAGATGATCCATGCGGCCGCCTGCACCTCGGAGCAGGACTTTGCCGCGGGGACGGCGCTGGCGCGCGAGTCGCTTCGCTTGAACCGGAATCACACGCCAACCTGGCGCGTCCTCATCACCAATCAGGTCTTCAGCGGCGACCTCGAGGGCGCCACGGCTTCGGCGCACGAGATGCTGCGGCTCGACCCGTCGTTCTCGATGCGCGCCTATCAGGCGTCGACCACCGCCATGAGCAGGACGCGAAAACAGTTCATCGCCGCCGCGATGGAAGTGCCGGTTCTGAAATCGGCTTCATGAGGAGAAAGTCATGGCAAATCCCTTGATCCGGGCCGGGCTCGCAGTGGGCATCAGGAAGCTTGCGCCATTCAGTGGCGGCTACAGCGGCGGCTACAGCGGGGGCTACAGCGGCGGCTATAGCGGGGGCTACAGCGGCGGTTATGGGACGACGCCCGACTCGGATAGCGACCTGCTCTGGAGCGAGGCGCTGACGACGACCCGCAATTCCATCAGCCGGCCGCTCGCGCCCGCTCTCGAGGGCATGCGCCGATGGCAGCCGGGCGGGGAAGATGCCCAGAAAATGGCGCGCTGGGACGCGTGGGTGCAGACGCAAATCGTCCTGCCGGAGCTGACGCAACCCTTCACCTTTGTCTGTGCCCCAGACTGCGTCACGGCGAGGCTGGGCAGCGTGGAGGCGTTGGCGATGCGGATCCCCTCGCTGGAGGACTTCCGGAGGCAGGTCAAGGACGTCGCCAGCGTTGGCGTCGAGCGGCAGGACAGGGCGAAGGAGATCGTGCTGCAGGCTACGAGCACGAATCCGTTCTGGAGTGCGATTCTTCCGATCGGGCAACGGACTCCCGCGACGCAGTCCTTGCTCATGGCGACACAGAGATTCGCCGTGGCCGTGCACATGCGCTTCAAGCACGAATTCGCTGCCTGGCGGCCCTCCGAGATGTCCTCCCAGGTGCAGCCGATGATCCCGGTGCCGCGCCATGGCTCGTACCCGATGGGACACGCCTGCGAGGCGTACCTGGGCGCCGTCGTGTTGTCGCATCTGGTCCGCGCGCCCGCTACGGGACCCCGGAGCAGTGAAGAGGCCGCGCCTGCGGCGGATTACTACGCCGCAGTGCAAGATCAGCTTCTGAGACTCGCCCAGCGCATCTCCGAAAACCGCGTCATTGCCGGCGTCCACTTCCCCTATGACCTCGATGCGGGCAGAGCGCTCGGAGAATGGTTGGGCGATTATTTCCTCCTGCGCTGCGAGGGCGTCACTTCCGTCGATGTGCATCGGCGCGAGTTCGATCCGGCATCGCAGACCCCGTTCGATGCTGACGGGGCTTTCCAGGCCGGTACCGGCGGGGAGCGAACCGTCGCTTTTTCCGAGCACCGGTCCTTGTGTGCGCTGTACGAGGCCGCAAGGAGCGAGTGGCAGGGCTTCTACCCTCCCGCCAGCAAGCAGGCGAGCGCCGAAGAGCCGGCGGAATGAACCATGGCCCGCCCGGACCCGTACCTGCTGCACGCGCGGCACACGGCCTTCATCGACTACGTTCCGCGCTACGAGCAGCACTCGCTGCTGGACTTCCTGCTCGAAGTCACTGAGAGCGGCGCGCAAACCTTACGCGCCTGGGTCGAGGAAGGCCTGGCGCTCGTGAATCTCGCTCACCTCGACGCCGGGTCGCGGTTCGTCACGGCGCGAATGCCGCTCGGCGCGCTCGCGCAACTGGAGTCGGATGGCGGCTTGTACGCGAGCGAGCTGGCCGAAAGCCTTCGCCACCAGAGGACCGCCTGGCCGAAGCAGGAGTTCGCCGACAAGTTCAACGGCACGCGCCCGCCGCCCGGCCAGAACGCCTCGGGCACGCTCGTGGGCATCATCGACGACGGCTGCCCTTTCGCCCACCGTGAGTTCCGCAGCGGCACCTCGGGTGGAACGCGCATCGCGGCGCTGTGGGACATGGATCCAAACCCGCAGATCTCGTTGGGCCATGCGCCGCCGGCAAGGTTCTTCCGCGGGCGGGAGGTTTCTCGCGCGCTGCTCGATGGATGCATCGCCGCGCACACCAGCAGCAGCGGGGTGGTGGATGAGCGCGCATGCTACCGGTCCGCGAACTACTCTGCCGTCGAGGCCGACGTCACGCACGGCAGCCACCTGCTGGGGCTGCTCGCTGGCACGAGTTACTCCAGACCGCGCGGCATGTCGGATCCTGCCGCGCTGGCGGACATCGCGTTCATGCAGCTCCCCCGGCGCGAATCCGAGGCGCCTGCCGCGGGCTCGCTGCATGCCTGCATCCTGGACGCCCTGCGTTACCTGCGCACGTTCGCCGAGGGGCGCGGTTACCAGCGCTGCGTCGTGGTCTGTTCCTGGGGCAGCCAGCTCGGCCCTCACGACGGTAGTTCGCTGTTCGAGCGAGCGCTGGATGCCTTCCTGAATGAAGGCGGCATTCCCTTCGAATTCGTCTTCGCCGCCGGCAACGGCTACGACGCCGCCATCCATGCGCAGCTGCGCCCAAACTCCGGCAAGCCGGCGTCGATAGGCTGGGTCCTGCCGTATGGCAACGAGGCCCCGAGCTTCGCGGAACTCTGGATGGATGCCCAGGCGGGGCCAGTGAGGATCACGGTGGGTGGTGGCGGGGCGAGCGCACCGGTGACCGGGGAGAACTCGGTGGCCGAAGTGCAGCCATGGCTCACCGTCGTGAGAACCGGGCCTTGCGTGAGCCTCAGGGCGGCGCCCACCAGCGCGCAAACAGGCATTCCCGTGGCGCGCCCGGGGCTCGTCACCATCACCGCAACTTCGGACGCGCCGGCGACGCTCGAGGGTTATCTGTGCTGGGGCGGAAGAAACCTGGGCTATGCGCGAGAAACGAAGCCGTCGCGCTGGCAGGCCTTGGCCGGCGACGACGATGTCCAGATCACGGGTGCCGGAAGCCTGCTGGGAGACGCCTGTGGCGCCAGCGGCAAGCTGTACGTGATCGGAGGTTTCGTGGGCGCCAGCGATCCGCAGCAGTACCGGCGCGCCGCCTATTCGGCTGCAGGCCCCACGCGCGGGGGCGGGCGAAGCGGCCCGAGCTTCCTCGCGTTGAGCGATTCCGATGCGGCCCACCGGGGCGTGCCGGGGCCGGGAACACGCAGCGGAATCGTCACCAGGGTCTGGGGCACCAGCGTCGCCGCGCCGCAGGGCGCGCGGGCGATCGTCAATAGGGAAACCTTGCCCGCGGGCGGCACCAACCCGGCCAGCGACGGGGGCGGTTTCCTGCCACCGTGATCGCGGCCCACCGGCCCGAAGTGCATGAAAAAAGGGGAGGCTGTGCACAGCCTCCCCAACCCACTTGACAGGAGCGGCTGCCTGGCAGCCACTCATCTTCGACGGAGCGTCAGTCGCTCACGCCAAAGCCGGATCCCGTCCTGAACGTCGGGACGCCCACCGACGGCGCGTAGCCCACACCTTCCCACGAAGGCAGCGGCGTCGGCATCACCATGAACTGGCCGGGCTTCTCCACGTCCCACCGCAACAGCATGGAGGTGTCCTCGTGCTGCGTGTTGTGGCAGTGCTCGACGTAGGTGCCGGCGAACTCGCGGAACTTGATGGCGAATTCCACCGTGGACGTGCTCTCGTCCTCGCCCCCGATGCGGTAGATGTCCTTGCGGGCCCACTTCTCCCACTCGGGGGGTTGCTCGCCGCCGCGCTTGAGGATGATGCCTTCCTCGAAGTGCACGTGCACCGGATGGCTCCAGCCGCCGCCCGTCTTCACCTCCCAGACTTCGACGGTGCCGTCGCCGCTGAAGCCGGCTTCGGTCGGGCCGGTGGCGAGCTGCGGCGCAGCGTGGATGCGGCGCGGATCGGCCAGGTACTCGCCGCCGCCATCGGTCTTGATGGTCCACGGGTTGTCATCCGTGCCGGACGAGCGGCCGAACACGAACTCGCGGCGGCGCGCGTTCTCCAGTGCCTGCATGGCGCTGGGGTTGCTGCGATCCAGCCACAGCGGCACCATCTTCTTGCCCGCGGGCTTGCCGGATCTCGCCGGCTCGTACTCCGCCGGGTTCATGCTCAGGTCGGTGCCGCTGTACGCCCGCACCACCATCTCCAGCACCTTGCCGACGGCCGGGTCGCCATCGCGCCAGCGATGGTCCTGCCCGTCCTTGCGCTCGATGGTGGCCTTGTAGTCCTCCTCCAGCACCTCTTCCAGCGGAATGTTCTCCTTCACGCCGATGCCGGTGTCGTGCTCCAGGATGTTCACCAGGTACAGCTTGGTGCCGACGGCGAACTTGGAGAAGTCGACGATGATGTCGTAGCGCTCGGCGATCGCCTGCATCGGCAGGACGCCGTTGTGCTCCGCCTTGTTGCCGTTGCGGTCCAGGTCCATCGTGCCGTCGAAGGGCACGGCGTGCTCCATGATGTTGCCGTCGTTGGCGATCATGTGGAAGGGCACGCGCTTGTACGACTTGTTGGACTTCTTCGGGCCTTTCATGGGGCAGGTCTTTTCGCCCGAGCATTCGGCCACCAGCGCCAGCGTGAAGTAGCGCGACACCGAGCCATTGAGGATGCGGAAGCGGTACTTGCGCGCCCGCACGTCCATGGTCGGCGCCCACTGCCAGTTGACCGTCATGCGGTCGCCGATGAAGCCGTCGCTGTTGAAGGGGTTGAACCAGAGCTGGCCGCTGCGGTCCCAGGCCTTGTCGGCGATCAACAGGTTCACGTCGTAGTCGCGGTTGCCCCAGGGCAGCGCG
>NZ_DASSVG010000328.1:0-10837 GCF_035706265.1 Ramlibacter sp.
GTTCGAGGAGCGCCTCAAGAACGTGCTGCAGGAACTGGCCAAGGACGAAGGCCAGACCATCGTCTTCATCGACGAACTGCACACCATGGTCGGTGCCGGCAAGGCCGAAGGTGCGATGGACGCCGGCAACATGCTCAAGCCGGCGCTGGCGCGCGGCGAGCTGCACTGCGTGGGCGCCACCACGCTGGACGAATACCGCAAGTACATCGAGAAGGACGCCGCGCTGGAGCGCCGCTTCCAGAAGATCCTCGTGGGCGAGCCCACCGTGGAGGCGACCATCGCCATCCTGCGCGGGCTGCAGGAGAAGTACGAGGTGCACCACGGGGTGGAGATCACCGACCCGGCGATCGTCGCCGCGGCCGAACTCTCGCACCGCTACATCACCGACCGCTTCCTGCCGGACAAGGCCATCGACCTGATCGACGAGGCCGCCTCCAAGATCAAGATCGAGATCGATTCCAAGCCCGAGGCAATCGACCGGCTGGACCGCCGCATGATCCAGCTGCAGATCGAGCGCGAAGCCGTGCGCAAGGAAAAGGACGAGGCCTCGCAGAAGCGCCTCAGTCTGATCGAGGAGGAGATCGCGCGCCTGCAGAAGGAGATCTCCGACCTGGAAGAGATCTGGAAGTCGGAGAAGGCCACCGCCATGGGCAGCGCCCAGGTGAAGGAAGACATCGACAAGCTGCGCCGCGAGATCGAGGAGTTCACCCGCAAGGGCGACTTCAACAAGGTGGCGGAGCTGCAGTACGGCAAGCTGCCGGCGCTGGAAAAGCAGCTGAAGGAAGCGCAGGCCGCCGAGACCTCCAAGGGCAAGAGCGGCAAGCCGCAGCTGCTGCGCACCCAGGTCGGCGCCGAGGAGATCGCCGAAGTGGTGGCGCGCGCCACCGGCATCCCGGTGTCCAAGCTGATGCAGGGCGAGCGCGAGAAGCTGCTGCTGATGGAAGACAAGCTGCACGAGCGCGTGGTCGGCCAGGACGAGGCGATCAGCGCGGTGGCCAACGCCATCCGCCGTTCGCGCTCGGGCCTGTCGGACCCGAACCGCCCCACCGGTTCCTTCCTGTTCCTCGGCCCCACGGGCGTGGGCAAGACGGAGCTGTGCAAGGCGCTGGCCAACTTCCTGTTCGACAGCGAGGAGCACCTCATTCGCGTCGACATGAGCGAGTTCATGGAGAAGCATTCGGTGGCCCGCCTGATCGGCGCGCCGCCGGGCTACGTGGGCTACGAGGAGGGCGGCTACCTCACGGAAGCCGTGCGCCGCAAGCCCTACAGCGTGATCCTGCTCGACGAGGTCGAGAAGGCGCACCACGACGTGTTCAACGTGCTGCTGCAGGTGCTCGACGACGGGCGCCTCACCGACGGCCAGGGCCGCACCGTGGACTTCAAGAACACGGTGATCGTGATGACCTCCAACATCGGCTCGCACATGATCCAGCACATGGTGGGCAAGCCCTACGAGGAGGTGAAGGAAGCGGTGTGGGACGAGCTGAAGAACCACTTCCGCCCCGAGTTCCTGAACCGCATCGACGAGACGGTGGTGTTCCACGGGCTCGGTGCCGAGCACATCGCGCGCATCGCCAGGATCCAGCTGCGGGTGCTGGAGCAGCGGCTCGCGAAGATGGACCTGCACCTGCAGGTCTCGCCGGCGGCGCTGGAGGAGCTGGCCAAGGTCGGCTTCGACCCGGTGTTCGGGGCGCGGCCGCTCAAGCGGGCGATCCAGCAGCGCATCGAGAACCCGCTGTCGAAGCTGATCCTCGAAGGGCGCTTCCCGCCCAAGTCGACCATCCCGGTGGAGGTGGACCCGGTGCGCGAGCCCGGCGTGTTCCACTTCGGCGAAACGCGCAACGCACCGCGCGAGGCGCAGGCGGCCTGAACAGCCTGATCGCGGCCGGAGCCCCTTGCTCCGGCCTTTCTTTTCCGCCTGCCCCACAATCGAGTTCGTGCAACTGATCCTCAGTCTCCTCCTTCGCCTCTTCCTCCTGCTCGCGGGCCTGCTGGCGGCCGCTTCGATCGCGTTCGCGGTGTCGCTGCTGCTGGCGGTGTGGCTGCTGCGCGCGGCCTGGGGCTGGCTCACCGGCCGGCCGGTGGCGCCCTTCGTCATGCGCATGGGGCCACGCCACGCCTTCGAGGAGATGATGCGGCGCGCGCCGCCCGCGTCTCCCGCCAGCCGCACGCCGCGCACCGACGCGGCGGTGGGTCCGCGCGGCGGCCGGCTCGCCGACGTCACGGACGTCGACCCGAAGTAGCGCGCGAGGCCGTCCCTCCGGGCAGCAGGGTCAGGAATCCAAAGAAGGCCTACATTCCTGTAGGAACATGACTACGTAACGGTTCCAGGCGCGGATCCCTAATCGGCTCAGGGGCCGCGCCGGCCCTGGAGGCGCGCAAGCCGTGAAGCAGCACCGCTTCGGCGAACCAGAGCACACCGGGGCGCCGGCCCCGGCCCCGCCGCCCGCGCGCCTGCTGCGCGTCGGGATCGCCGATGACCACCCGATCACCCGCACGGCCCTGCGCTGCTACCTCGACGAACAGGAAGGCATGCGCGTCGTGGCCGAGGCCGCTTCGGGGCGCGAGGCGATCGACCTCGTGCGTACCCAGGCGCTCGACGTGCTGCTGCTCGATCTCGACATGCCGGGGCAAAGCGGCATCGACGCCCTCACGATGATCCGCGCCAAGGCCGAACACGTGGCGGTGTTGATCCTCTCCGGCTATCCCGAACACCAGTACGCGGTGCCCCTGATCCGCAACGGCGCGAGCGGCTACCTGAACAAGTCCTGCGAGCCGGGCGAGATCGTCTCCGCGATCCGGCGCGTCGCGCAGGGTGCGCGCTACATCACGCCGGCGGTGGCCGAACTGCTCGCCACCCAGGTCATCACGCCTTCGCCCGGCGGCCTGCACGAACAGCTCTCGGCGCGCGAGCTGCAGGTGTTCCTGAAGCTGGCGCAGGGCTGCAGCGCGGGCGAGGTGGCGGCGGAACTGTCGCTGAGTGCGAAGACGGTGAGCACGTACCGGGCAAGGTTGATGCGCAAGCTGGAGGCGCGGTCGAACAGCGATTTGACGTACTACGCGCTGAAGCATCGGTTGCTGGATTGAGCGCTGATCGCCGGGCTTCGGCCTTCCGAGGCTGACGCCTCGGAAAGCGCTCAGCGCCTACGAAAGGCCGCAGCGTGCCGGGCGCGGCATGGCCGTTTGATGCAGCGCAAATACCGGTTTGACCCAGCGCAAAACCGCACCGGGAGGCGGTCCACAGAATGGATCGCATGGTTGTCTCGCAGCGTTCCCCTTCCAACGGCATCCGCAGGCGCAGCCTGCTGCTCTCCGCGACGGCGGCACTGGCGCCGCTGGGCGCGCTGGCCGACGGCGTCTGCACGCCGCGCGACCTGGCCCGCCGCTACCAGGCGGTGGTGGACCGGCAGTTGCGCGTGCCCGCCCACGAACTCCTGATCTGCGCCGGCCTGGCGGAGAACGAACTGGCCGGCTCGCGCGAGAACCTGCTGGGCCCGCAGTACATGCTGGTGGTGGACGCCTGCCCCGCGGTGCAGGCGGCCTTCCTGGTGTGGCGCCTGCTGCCCGGGCGCTATGAGCTGATCGGCGCGTCGCCGGCCTCGACCGGCAACCCGGAGCAGGCCGGCTGCCTGCGCACGCCGCAAGGCGTGTTCGCGCAGGCGCAGGTGGAATACGAGGACCGCCGGCTCATCTCGCGCGTGTACGACTTCGGCCGCCAGCGCACCCGCACCGGCCGCGGCTTCGCCGACCTGCGGCTGCAGGCGCGCGCGGCCACCGGCCGCACCGGCGCGCTGCTGGGCCGGCCGCAATCGGACGGTTGCATCCTGCTGCCGCCGGGCCTGGTGGCCTTCCTCGACCAGTTCGGCGTCCTCGACGCAGGGCACAAGGCGGGCGTGACGCCCGGGGGCGAGGCGCTGCCTTTCGCGGGCCGCTACCTCGTGGTAGTCGACAGCGAGCGCGACGAGCGGCCCGACTGGGCCATCGCGTAGTCCTCGCCGGCGCGCCCCGCGGTGAACGCGCGGGGCGGATACTGCGGCTCCCATCCCGTGGAGCCGCCCATGCCCTATCTCCAGCACCTCGGCCCGGTCGCAGCGCTGATCGCCGGCATCCTGATCCTCATCATGCCGCGACTGCTGAACTACATCATCGCGCTGTACCTGATCGTCACCGGGCTGGTCGGCCTGTTCGGCCGCTAGCAAGCCTCCTCAGGGCGTTTCCATGTGGCGGGCGTACAGCTTCTGCATGCCGCCCAGCCAGCGGTCGTAGTCCTGCGCCTTGTTCAGGAAGTACTGCGCCACCTCGGGATGGGGCAGGGCGAGGAAGCGCTCCTCGCGCAGGGTCTGCACCACGACCTCGGCCACCTGCTGCGGCGTCAGCACGCCATTCACCCCGGCCGAGCCGGTGCCGTCGCGCGTCATGTCGGTCTGCACGGACTGCGGGCAGAGGCAGGCCACGCGGATGCCCTTGCGTCCGTACGCGATGCGCAGCCACTCGGCAAAGGCCACCGCCGCATGCTTGGTCACGCCATAGGCCGGGGTCTCGACGATGTTCAGCAGCCCCGCCGCCGAGGCGGTGACGAGGAAGCCGCCTTCGCCGCGCTCCAGCATCTGCGGCAGCACGGCGCGCGCCGCCCACACGTGGGCCATGCCGTGCACCTCCCACATCTTCTGCCACAGCGCGTCCTCGAGATCGAGGCCGCCGATGCGCCCGAGGATGCCGGCGTTGGAGCAGTAGACGTCCACCCGGCCGAAGCGCCCGGTCGCGAAGCGCACCAGTTGCTGGATGTCGGCCTCGCGGCTCACGTCGCAGTGCGTGGCCACCGCGAGCGCGCCGATGCCCTCCGCCACGCCTCGCGCGCGTTCGAGGTTCACGTCGGCGACGACGATGCCGCGCGCGCCTTCCTGCGCGAAGCGCTGCGCCAGGCCGGCGCCGATGCCGCTGGCGCCGCCGGTGACCACCACCACCTTGTCCCTGATTTCCATGCCATGCCTCCGATGAGCCGACGAGTATCGGCGCTGCGGCGGGCGGCGCAAAGCGCCGAGGCGACATCCGCAGCCCGGCGATGACTCGGCGATGCGGTGGCGCCGCGCGTCCCCCCGGGGGCGCCGCCTGCATCTGGCGGGTACGCGTTCCGACAGCGGCGCGAATCGCCTGTCCTACGCGGCCGTGCCGGCCCCTTCGAGATCATTTGTTCCAGCAGCAAATCACGGAGAGGGCCATGACCGGCATTTTTCACGACGACTGGAAAGAACAAGCAGACGACCCCGAGGTTCGCATCGACGGCCGTGTCGACCCTGCGCGCGAGGACGCGCACTGGCAGGAGGTGTACTGGGCCGAGCCCTACTACCGCGCCGACTTCAGCTACGACGACTACGCCCCGGCCTATTGCGTAGGCTACATCGGCTACGCGCAGTACGGCGGCTGCTTCGAGGACGCCGAGAAGTCCCTGTGCGCCAACTGGCTGCGCATCAAGGGCGACTCGCGCCTGAGCATCGAGGAGGCCCTGCAGGCGATCCGCGCCGCCTGGGACCACGCCGGCCGCGTGCCGCAGCCGGTCGAGGAGGAAGAGGACGAGATGCTGGTCGACGCGGCGCTGGCCGCGGCCCATGCCACGCCGGCGCGGCAGCCGGCGTACGCGGCGGCTTGACGGTCGTGCTGGGGCGGCAGGGCGCTTCGCGCCTGCCGCTTCCGTTCTACAGGCCGGGCGCCGCCGGCCGCTCGTCGGCGGCGCACTCCGCGCCAAGCGTGCGCAGCAGCGCATCGACGAAGGGCACCTGGCCCGCGATCAGCTTGCGGCGGGCCTCCTCGACGCTGCACCAGCGCACCCGGTCGACCTCGGGGAAGGACTGCAGGCGGCCGGAGCGCGGCGGCCATTCGACCTCGAACAGGTTGCTCACCAGGCGTGCCGGATCGGCGTCGCCTTCGAAGGCCCAGGCGGTGATGCGCTTGCCGCTCTTCTGGCGCAGCTCGCCGAGCGGCAGGAAGGGCGGGTTGCTCGCGAAGCCGGTTTCCTCCAGGAACTCGCGCTGCGCAGCGGCGAGCGGATCCTCGTCGGGGCCGATCTCGCCCTTGGGCAGGGTCCAGGCCGCTTCGTCGCGGCGGGCCCAGAACGGACCGCCGGGATGCGCGAGCAGCACCTCCACCGCCGCCCCGCGGCGTCGGAACATCAGCAGGCCGGCGCTTCGGACGATCAACGCGGCTGCGGCACGACGCGCAGGTAGGGCTTGGGCGCCTTCCAGCCCTGCGGGAACAGCTTCTTCGCCTCCTCGTCGCTGACGGAGCCGGAGATGATCACGTCCTCGCCCTGCTTCCAGTTGGCGGGGGTGGCCACCTTGAACTTCGCCGTGAGCTGCATCGAGTCGATCGCGCGCAGGATCTCGTCGAAGTTGCGGCCCGTGGTCATCGGGTACGTCATCATCATCCTGATCTTCTTGTCGGGCCCGATCACGAACACCGAGCGCACCGTCTGGTTGGTGGCGGCGGTGCGGCCCTCGGACGTGCCGGGCTCCTCGGCGGGCAGCATGTTGTAGAGCTTGGAGACCTCGAGGTCCGAGTCGCCGATGATGGGATAGTTCACCTTCGCGCCCTGCGTCTCCTCGATGTCGCCGAGCCACCGGCTGTGGCTCGTCACCGGGTCGACGCTCAGGCCGATCAGCTTCACGTTGCGCTGGCGGAATTCGGGCTCGATGCGGGCCATATAGCCCAGCTCGGTGGTGCACACCGGAGTGAAGTCCTTCGGGTGCGAGAACAGCACGGCCCAGCTGTCGCCGATCCACTGGTGGAACTGGATCGGGCCTTGCGTCGTATCGGCGCTGAAATCCGGCGCCGTGTCGTTGATGCGCAGTGACATGATGCGATCCTCCTTGAGGCGGCGCATCTTGCCCCCGCGCTCCTCGGCGTGTCAACGCGGGCTTGCCTGCCCCGCGCGCGCCGCAGCGGCTGCGCGGCGAGCGCGCCCCGTCAGCAGCCGCATTGCACGCCCAGCTTGCGCAGGATGATCTCCAGCGGGCACCAGCGCGTGAACGCGCTTTGCAGCAGGTTGGCGCCGACGAAGGCGGTGAAGGCCAGCCACCAGGGGCTCACGAACAGCGGGCTGCCCGGCACGCCGAGCGCGAGCGACAGGAGGATGAAGGTGCCTGCGAACAGGCGCACGATTTGCCACGAGGTCATGCGGAAGCTCCTTGGGTTGCGGTGAAGGCGGGATCGGCCACCGGGCGGCGCCGGTGGCTGACGTAGAACAGCAGCGGGATCACGACCAGCGTCAGCATCGTGCTCGCGAAGATGCCGAAGATCAGCGAGATCGCCAGCCCGTTGAAGATCGGGTCGTCCAGGATGAAGAAGGCGCCCAGCATCGCGGCGAGGCCGGTCAGCAGGATGGGCTGGGCGCGGGTGGCGGCCGAGTGCACCACGGCCTGCGCGAGCGGCACGCCGCGCGCCAGCTGCAACTCGATGAAGTCGACCAGCAGGATCGAGTTGCGCACGATGATGCCGGCCAGCGCGATCATGCCGATCATGCTGGTGGCGGTGAACTGCGCGCCGAGCAGCGCGTGGCCCGGCATCACGCCCACGATCGTCAGCGGGATCGGCGCCATGATGATCAGTGGCGTGAGGTAGGAGCCGAAGTGCGCCACCACCAGCAGGTAGATCAGCACCAGGCCCACCGCATACGCCGCGCCCATGTCGCGGAAGGTCTCGTAGGTGATCTGCCATTCGCCGTCCCACTTGAGCGCGTACTCGCGCCAGGCGTCGGAGGGCTGGCGGATGAAGTACTCGCCGAGGCCGGCGCCGTTGGGCGCGCGGATCTCCGCCAGGGCCGGGCGCATGCGGAACATGCCGTAGAGGGGGCTGTCCACGGCGCCGGCCATGTCGCCGGTCACGTAGTTCACCGGCAGCAGGTCCTTGTGGTGCACCGGCTGCTCGCGCAGGGTGTCGCTCACGGTGACGAGCTCGCGCACCGGCACCAGCTGGCCGCGCGCGCCGCGCACCGCCAGCTGCAGCAGCGCCTCGAGCTCGCCCTGGCGTTCCGCCGGCAACTGCAGCACGGCGGCGGCCGGGTACTTGCTCTCGTCGTGCAGCCAGGCCGCGGCCTCGCCGGCCAGCCCGGCGCGCAGCGTGCTCACGATGGCCTGCTGCGGCACGCCCAGCAGCGCCGCCTTGCGGCGGTCCACCAGCAGCAGCTTGCGCGGCGCCGCGGCGATGCTGCTGTCGTCCACGTCCACCACGCCCGGCGTGCGCTCGAACACGGCGCGCACGGAGCGCGCCACCTGCTCGCGGCCCTGCGCGTCCGGGCCGTAGATCTCGGCCACGATGGGCGCCAGCACCGGCGGGCCGGGCGGCACTTCTACCACCTTCACGTTGGCGCCGTGGCGAAGTCCGATCGCCTGCAGGCCCGGGCGCAGCCGGGTCGCGATGGCATGGCTCTGCGCGTGGCGATGCGCCTTGTCGACCAGGTTGACCTGCAGGTCGCCGACCTCGCCGCCGGCGCGCAGGTAGTACTGCCGCACCAGCCCGTTGAAGTTGATCGGCGCGGCCGTGCCCGCGTAGGCCTGGTAGTCGGTGACCTCCGGCTGGCGGGCGAGGAAGTCGCCCAGCTCGCGCAGCACGGCGGCGGTCTGCTCCACCGGCGTGCCGGCCGGCATGTCGACCACGACCTGGAACTCCGACTTGTTGTCGAAGGGCAGCATCTTCAGCACCACCAGGCCGAGCACCGGCAGGGCCAGTGACGCCGCGATCAGGCCGGCCACGCCGGCGGCCAGCAGCTTGCGACGCCGCGGCCCCGTGCGCGCGTCGAGCAGCGGGCGGAAGACGCGCTCGAACAAGGGCGCGAGGCGCGCGGCCAGGCCTTTCGTCGCATCCGGCTGCGGCCCGTGCGTATGCCGCATCCACAGGCGGGCCAGCCAGGGCGTGACGACGAAGGCGATCGCCAGCGACAGCAGCATGCCCATGCTGGCGTTGATGGGGATCGGGCCCATGTAGGGGCCCATCAGGCCGCTGACGAAGGCCATCGGCAGCAGCGCCGCGATCACGGTCAGCGTGGCCAGGATGGTCGGCCCGCCGACCTCGTCGACCGCGCCGGGAATCAGCTGCGCCAGCGTCTGGTCGGGATGCAGCGCCTGGTGACGGTGGATGTTCTCCACCACCACGATGGCGTCGTCCACCAGGATGCCGATCGAGAAGATCAGCGCGAACAATGACACCCGGTTGAGCGTGAAGCCCCAGGCCCAGGACGCGAACAGCGTGACCGTCAGCGTCAGCACGACGGCGGTGCCGACGATGGCGGCCTCGCGCTTTCCGAGGGCGAGGAACACCAGCGCCACCACCGAGGCGGTGGCGAACAGCAGCTTCTGGATCAGCTTCTGCGCCTTGTCGTTGGCGGTGGCGCCGTAGTTGCGGGTCTGCGCGACTTCCACGCCGTGCGGGATCACCGTGTTGCGCAGTTCGTCGACGCGCCGCATCAAGGCGTTGGCGACGTCGATCGCGTTCTCGCCCGGCTTCTTGGTGATGGCGATGGTGACGGCGGGATACTCGCCGCCGTCCTGGCCCGCCACGCCGTGCCACACGTAGCGCTGGGCGGGCAGGGCACCGTCGCGCACCGTGGCGACTTCCTGCAGAAACACCGGGCGGCCGTCGCGCACCGCCACCACCAGCTCGCCGACGTCGCGCGCGTCGCGCAGGAAGGGCCCGGCCTCCAGTGCCACCGAGCGGTTGCCACCCAGCAGCTCGCCCACCGGCGCGCCGAGATTGGCCGATTGCAGCGCCTGGCGCAGATCCGCCACCGTGAGGCCGGCGCCGGCCATGCGGGCCGGATCGAGTTCCACCACGATGCCGCGGCCGGGCCCGCCGATCGTCGTCACCTCGCGCGTGCCGGGCACGCGCTTGAGGTCGGCTTCCACGCTGTGGGCCACGCGTTCGAGATCGAGCGCGCCGAGCGCGGCATCCCTGGCGTGGAGCGTCAGCGCCACCACGGGCACGTCGTCGATGCCCTTGGGCTTGACGATCGGCTCGGCCACGCCCAGGCCGCGCGGCAGCCAGTCGGCGTTGGACTGCAGCGTGTCATGCAGCCGCACCAGGGCCTCGGTGCGCGGCACGCCGACCTCGAACTGCACCGTCAGCACGGCGAGGCCGGGGCGCGACAGCGACATCACGTGCTCGACGCCGGCGATCTGCGCCAGCACCTGTTCTGCCGGCGTCGCGACCATCTGCTCTACATCGCGCACGGCGGCGCCGGGGAAGGGCACCAGCACGTTGGCCATGGTGACGTCGATCTGCGGCTCTTCCTCGCGTGGCGTGACCAGCACGGCGAAGACGCCGAGCAGCAGCGCCACCAGCGCCAGCAGCGGTGTGATCTGCGCCGCCTGGAAGTAGGCGGCGATGCGGCCGGACAGGCCGAGGCCCGGGTGCTTCATGGCGGCTCCTCCCTCGCTTCAGCGCACGCGTGCGGCCTGCTGGGGATCGAGCGCCACGCGCTCGCCCGCGGCGACGCCGGCCAGGATCTCGGTGCGCTCGCCGTCGCTGCGGCCCAGGCGCACCTGGCGCAGCAGCGGACGGCCGTCGCTGCCGACCACGTAGACCGCCGCCAGTTCGGCCCGCCGCACCACGGCCTGCTGCGGCACGTAGACGCGGCCCGCGCCGTTGCCGGCGAGCGGCAGCCACGCGCGCGCGAACATGCCCGGGCTGACGCCGGCCAGGCCGGCCGGCAGGTCCAGCCGCAATTCGAGCGTGTGAGTCGCCGGATCGACCGTGGGCAGCAGCTGTACCCGGGTCGGCTGGATGCGCGCGCCCACGCGAGGGATCTCGGCCTGCGCCGGCAGCGCGCCGACCAGGCGGGGCAGCAGCG
>NZ_DASSVG010000329.1:0-7799 GCF_035706265.1 Ramlibacter sp.
CTTGCGCGTGATCATCGCGAGCGGGAAGTTCCAGGGCGTGATCGCGGCGCACACGCCGATCGGCTGGCGCACGACCAGCAGCCGGCGGTTGTTGTCGAACTGCGGCAGGGTCTCGCCGTTGATGCGCTTGGCTTCTTTGGCGAACCACTCGACGAAGCTGGCGCCGTAAGCGACCTCGCCCTTGGCTTCGGCGAAGGGCTTGCCCTGTTCGGCCGTCATGAGGCGGCCCAGGTCTTCCTGGTTGGCCATCAGCAGGTCGTACCACTTGCGCAGGATGGCGCTGCGCTCCTTGGCCGTCTTGTTGCGCCACGCGGGCCAGGCGCGGTTGGCCGCCGCGATGGCCTGTTCGGCCTCCTGCGGGCCCAGGTTGGCCACGTCGGCGAGCTTCAGGCCGGTGGCGGGATCGTGCACCGCGAAGCGGCCCGCGCCGGGGATCCACTGGCCGTCGATCAGGGCATCGGTCTTGAGCAGGCTCGGGTCCTTCAGCAGGGCGAGCGGGGAGGTTTTCATGTCCATCGGGTTGTTCTCCTGGGGTCTGGTTCTGGTCGCGAACGGAAAGCATAGCGCCTCGCTTGGGCCCCCTCCCGCACCGAGCAGCCCTTTCACCCGCCCATCCACTCCGGCAACAGCCGCACCAGCGCGATCACCACGATGCCCTGCACCACGGCGTAGTGCCAGAAGAGGGTGCAGTTGTCCAGGGTGGCCCGCGCATCGGGCCGCAACCGGCCCGCCAGCGAGCGCACGAGCACGTAGCTGCCCATGAGGAGCAGCGCGAACACGTGCAGCCCCTGCCACCCGAGCAGGGCGGCCACCGTGGCGCCCCACGCATGATGGGTCGGGGAGAGGCCCGCCCCGATGTGTGCGCCGAGGTCGATCCCGAAGGCCCCGAGCACGCAGACACCCGCGACCAACCAGGCGAGCTGCAGCCATCCCTGCCCGCCTTGCAGCGGGCGGCGCACGGCCCAGGCGAGGGCGAGCGAGGCCGCCACCAGCAGGGCCGCGGCCCAGGCGCCGCCGCCCGGCACGCGCGCTCCCGGCGGCGGGCACACGTCCAGCTTCATGCTCACGTGCAGGTGCGAGAAGGCGAGGGCGGTGAAGATCGTGGCATCCACCGCGACCAGGATCACGGTGGCCCACCACGAGGGTGCTGCGCGGCCCTGCGCGAACGTCGGCACGTGCACGCCGTCGCCGATGCGCGCGGTGGCGGCCGGCGGCGGCCGATCGAGCTGCCACACCCAGGCGAGGATCGCGGCGATCGCCAGCAGGCCGCAGGCGATGGCGGGCAGGTAGCGGGAGACGGTGAGCAGCAGGAAGAAGCCCGCCGTGCCGGCGGCGGCGACGAAGTGCCACCAGCCGTCGCCCGCCAGCCGCAGCAACTGCCGGATCTCGCCGCGCCAGGGGCTGGTGACCAGCGTCTCGCGCCCGCCGAAGACGGAGCCGGGCAGCCAGTGCCTTCCTTCCTCCACCTCGCGCGCGAGATCCGGCTGGTCCCACAGCGGATAGGCGGAACGCACCTGCGGGATGCTGCGGGTGCCATAGGCGGCCTGCGGCAGCCATTCGAGCGAAGGAGCGTGCCATGGGTTGTCGTGCTCGCCTTGCGGGCGCAACGCAGTGCGCGCCAGGTGCGCCAGGCTCAGCGCCGCGCCGGCCGCGAACACGCAGGCGCCGGCCGTGGCCAGCACGTTCCACGGCGTCCAGCCCAGGCCGGCATCGTAGGTGTACACGCGCCGCGGCATGCCCGCCAGCCCGGCGAGGTGCATCGGGAAGAAGGCCAGGTTGAAGCCGACGAACATGAGGCCGCAGCTCCAGCGGCCCACGCGTTCGGAGAGGCGCCGGCCGCGGATCAGGGGCGCCCAGTAGTACAGGCCGGCGAAGAGCGGGAAGACCATGCCCCCGATCAGCACGTAGTGCAGGTGCGCCACGATGAAGTAGCTGTCGTGCACCTGCCAGTCGAAGGGCACCACAGCCACCATCACGCCCGTGAGGCCGCCCAGCACGAAGATGAAGTGGAAGCCGAGCAGGAACAGCGTCGGCGTGTCCCCTTTCACGCGGCCGGCCCGGAAGGTGGCGATCCAGGAGAACACCTGCACGCCGCTCGGCACCGCGACCGCGAAGCTGGCGATCGAGGTGAGGACCAGGGCGAGCGGCCCCAGGCCCGCCGTGAACATGTGGTGGATCCAGAGCAGGAAGCTGATCGCGCCCACGCCCACCAGCGCCCACGCGATCGCACCGTGCCCCACCAGCCGCGTTCGCGCCAGCGCCGGCACCATCATCGAGACCATGCCGGCGGCCGGCAGGAAGATGATGTAGACCTCGGGGTGGCCGAAGAACCAGAACAGGTGCTGCCACAGCAGCGGGTCGCCGCCGCGCGCGGCGACGAAGAAGGGCCAGTCGAGCGCGCGCTCCAGTTCCAGCAGCAGGGTGCCGGCGATGATGGCGGGGAAGGCGAACGCGATCATGAGCGCCGTCACCAGCGTGGCCCAGGCGAACAGGGGCATGTCGCGCAGGCGCATGCCGGGCGCGCGCGTGAACAGCACCCCGACGATCAGCTCGATCGCGCCGGCGATGGCGGAGATCTCGATGAAGCCGATGCCCAGCAGCCACCAGTCGGCGCCGATGCCGGGGGAGATCTCCTTGCCGGTGAGCGGCGGGTACATGAACCAGCCGCCGTCCGGCGAGGCGCCGAAGAAGATCGTGCAGAAGAAGGCGAAGCCGCCGAAGGCGTAGGCCCAGAACGCATAGGCCGACAGGCGCGGGAAGGGCAGGTCGCGCGCGCCGAGCATGTTGGGCAGCAGCCAGACCGCGATCGCCTCCACCACCGGCACGGCGAACAGGAACATCATCACCGTGCCGTGCATGGTGAAGAGCTGGTTGTAGGTGCCGGCCGCCAGCAGCGTGTTGCCGGGCGCGGCGAGCTGGGCCCGCATCAGCAGCGCGAGCACGCCGGCGCCGACGAAGAACAGCAGCGCCGTGAGCAGGTAGTACAGGCCGATCTGCGTGTTGTTGACGGCGCTGAAGCGGCGCCAGCCGGTGGGCGGCTCCCACGCCCGCTGCAGCGCCTCCAGCTCGCCTTCGGGGCGGGGCAGCCCATTGGGCAGCGCGCCGCCCCCGTCATTCCCGCTCAGGCGGGAATCCAGGCTCTCCTTCACTCCAGCGCCCCCAGCCATTCCACGATCGCCTCCAGCGGCGCCCCTTCGAGCCGCTGGTAGGAAGGCATGCGTGCGCCGCTCTTCACCCGCTGCACGTGCGCGATCCACTCCCGGCGCGCCTCGGCGCTGTTGGCGAAGGTGCCGGCCGCCAGGTGCATGCGGCTGCCGATGTGGGTGAGATCGGGCGCCAGCCGCGCGCCCTCGCTCACGCCCCGCACCGCGTGGCAGGCGTCGCAGCGGTTGGCGAGGAAGGCCTCGCGGCCGGCCTCCTGCCGCGCGGTCGTCGCGGCGCGCGCGGGCTTCGCCTGCGCCGCCAGCCAGGCCTCGAATTCTGCCGGCCGCAACGCGACGACGTGCAGGGCCATGCGCGCGTGCTGTTCGCCGCAGAACTCGGCGCACTGGCCGCGGTAGGTGCCCGGCGCATCGGCCGTGAGCAGCAGGTGCTGCATGCGGCCCGGCAACATGTCCATCTTGCCGGCCAGCCGGGGCACCCAGAAGCTGTGGATCGCGTCGGCGCTGTCCAGCGCCAGGTAGACGGGCCGGCCGACCGGGATGCGGATCTCGTTGGCGGTGCGGATCTCGGCGCCCGTGGCGGGATCGCGGTAGCGCACGTCCCACCACCACAGGTGACCGGTGACGGCCACCACCAGCGCACCGGGCGGCGGGGCCGGCTTCCAGGCCGGCGTCATCGGCACCGACCAGGCGAACAGCGCGACCAGCACGGCGATGGGAAACACCAGCCCGCCGCCGATGACCCACGCGCGCGTCCGCACGGGGCCGGGGCGGCGGCGCAGCGCGGCGGCCAGCAGGAGCATGACGCCCACGAAGATCGCCGCGGCGCCGGCGAACAGCACCCAGCTCACCGTCGCGATCGACTGCGCGGCAGCGCCGGCGGCGTCCAGCACGCCCCCCATCTCACTCCAGCGAAAAGAGGTAGGCGGCCATCGCCTCCGCCTCGGCGGGTGTCACGCCCATCTGGGGCATGCGGGTGCCGGGCACCAGCGACTGCGGCGCCACGATCCAGCGCTGCAGCACCTCGGGGCGGTTCGGCAAGCGCCCGGCGATGTAGCTGCGGTGGCGCCACGCGGTGAGCGGTTGCACGACCTGGCCGCGCGAGCCCGGCACGCCGGGGATGGTGTGGCAGCTGCCGCAGCGGTACTGCACCAGCAGGTCGCGGCCGCGCGCGACCGCATCGTCGGCCGGCGCCCCCGCCGCGCTCGCGCAGGCGAGGAGGCAAGCGAGGCCCGGCGCGGAGCGCGCGATGCGGCAGGTCGTCGGCATCGGCGCATTCTGGCCCGCAGCCGCTGCGCCGTGGGCCAGAATCGCGGCTCCATGGGCAACAGGAATGCGGTGCTCGCGGCCGTGGCCGCCACGACGGCCGCGCTGGCGATCGCCGCGGCGGGCTTGGCTGCCGCCGCGGTGTTCGGCGGCTGGTACGACGTGGCCGCGACGCAGCAGCACTGGAAGCCGACCTATGCCGTGCTGGAAACGGCCATGCGCCACGCGGTGAAGCTGCGCGCGCGCGACATCGCGGAGCCGCCGCTCGCCGACGAGGCGATGGTGCTGCGCGGCGCGGGCTGCTATCGCGACAAGTGCGAGCTGTGCCACGGCGGGCCGGGCGTGGCACCCGGCGACCCCGGCCAGAGCATGCAGCCGCTGCCCGGTCCGCTGGTCGACGCGCGTCGCCACTGGCGGGCCCGAGAGCTGTACTGGATCACGCGCAACGGCATCCGCATGAGTGGCATGCCGGGCTGGGAGTTCCGGCTGCGCGACCAGGAGCTGTGGGAGGTGGTCGCCTTCCTGCAGCGCCTGCCGGAACTGGCCGCCCCCCAGTACGCCGAACTGCTCGGACGGGCGCCGCCGTCACCCGCATGCGGCCCCGAGGCGCAGCGACCGGCCGTGCCGCCGGTGACCGTGGCCGCACCGGCGCCGCCGGACGTGGAGCGCGGCCGCCGCGCCCTCAACCAGCACGCCTGCAACGCGTGCCACATCATTCCGGGCGTGACCGGCTCCAACGTCTACGTCGGCCCGCCGCTGGAAGGCATCGCCAGCCGCCAGTTCATCGCCGGCACGCTGCTGAACTCGCAGGACAACATGGTCCGCTGGATCCTGCAAACCCAGCAGGTGAAGCCCGGCACGGCGATGCCGCAGCTCGGGGTGCAGGAGCACGACGCCCGCGACATGGCCGGCTACCTCGCCACGCTGCGCTGAGCGCGTATTGCTGGGGCAGGGGGCGGCTGGATCCCGCCTACGCGGGAATGCCGGTGCAGGGCGCGGAGATCGCCCCAAACTTATAATCAAAGGTTCAGCTGGACCCTCCATGAGCACTCCCCAATTCACCGTCGCCGACATCCGCCAGACCTTCCTCGATTTCTTCAAGGACAAGGGGCACGCGGTGGTGGCCTCGAGTCCGCTGGTGCCGGGCAACGACCCGACGCTGATGTTCACCAACTCCGGGATGGTGCAGTTCAAGGACGTGTTCCTCGGCACCGACAAGCGGCCCTACGTGCGGGCGGCCTCGGTGCAGGCCTGCCTGCGCGCCGGCGGCAAGCACAACGACCTGGAGAACGTGGGCTACACGGCCCGCCACCACACCTTCTTCGAGATGCTGGGCAACTGGTCCTTCGGCGACTACTTCAAGCGCGAGTCGCTGAAGTGGGGCTGGGAGCTGCTGACCCGGGTCTACAAGCTGCCGGCGGAGAAGCTCTGGGCCACCGTCTACATCGAGGACGACGAGGCCTACGACATCTGGACGAAGGAGATCGGCCTGCCGCCCGAGCGCGTGGTGCGCATCGGCGACAACAAGGGCGCCCGCTACGCCAGCGACAACTTCTGGATGATGGCCGACACCGGCCCCTGCGGCCCGTGCTCGGAGATCTTCTACGACCACGGCCCGGAAATCCCCGGCGGCCCCCCCGGCAGCCCCGACGAGGACGGCGACCGCTACATCGAGATCTGGAACCACGTGTTCATGCAGTTCGACATGCAGCCCGATGGCAGCGTGAAGAAGCTGCCCGCGCCCTGCGTGGACACCGGCATGGGCCTGGAGCGCCTGGCGGCGATCCTGCAGCACGTGCATTCGAACTACGAGATCGACCTGTTCGCCACGCTGATCCGGGCGGCCGCGCGCGAGACCGGCATCGACGACCTCGGGAATCCCTCGCTGAAGGTGATCGCGGACCACATCCGCGCCTGCTCCTTCCTGGTGGCCGATGGCGTGATCCCGTCCAACGAAGGCCGCGGCTACGTGCAGCGCCGCATCATCCGCCGCGCCATCCGCCACGGCTACAAGCTCGGTCGCAAGAGCCCCTTCTTCCACAAGCTGGTGCCGGACCTGGTCAAGCTGATGGGTGACGCCTATCCGAACCTGAAGGCCTCGGAGCAGCGCGTGATCGAGGTGCTGAAGGCGGAGGAGGAGCGCTTCTACGAGACGCTCGCCAACGGCATGGAGATCCTGGACGCGGCCCTCGGCGCCGGCCAGAAGGAGCTGCCGGGCGACGTGGCCTTCAAGCTGCACGACACCTACGGCTTCCCGCTGGACCTGACCAACGACGTCTGCCGCGAGCGCGGCGTGACGGTGGACGCTGCGGGCTTCGACGCCGCGATGGAGCGGCAGAAGGCCGCGGGCCGCGCGGCGGGCAAGTTCAAGATGGACCGCGTGCTGGAATACGGCGGCGCCGGCAACGTCTTCACCGGCTATGAGAGGCTGGAGGAGCAGGCCACGGTGCTTGCCATCTACAAGGACGGCGCGCCGGTGCAGCAACTCGAGGAAGGCCAGCCGGGCATCGTGGTGCTGGACACCACGCCTTTCTATGCCGAGAGCGGCGGCCAGGTCGGCGACAGCGGCTTCCTGGCCGCGGAGGGCGTGCAGTTCGGCGTGGAGGACACGCAGAAGATCAAGGCCGACGTGTTCGGCCACCACGGCACCCAGACCCAAGGCACGCTGAAGGTCGGCGACAAGGTGAAGGCCTCGGTGGACATGGCGCTGCGCCAGGCGACCATGCGCAACCACAGCGTCACCCACCTGATGCACAAGGCGCTGCGCGAAGTGCTCGGCGCGCACGTGCAGCAGAAGGGCTCGCTGGTCGATGCCGACAAGACGCGCTTCGACTTCACACACAACCAGCCGGTGAGCGACGACCAGATCCGCGAGGTCGAGAAGCGCGTGAACGCCGAGATCCTGGAGAACCACGCGACGCAGGCGCGCGTGATGGACATCGAATCGGCCAAGGCCACCGGCGCCATGATGCTGTTCGGCGAGAAGTACGGCGACACGGTGCGCGTGCTGGACATCGGCAGCTCGCGCGAAGTGTGCGGCGGCACGCACGTGAGCCGCACGGGCGACATAGGCCTGTTCAAGATCGTCAGCGAAGGCGGCGTGGCCGCCGGCGTGCGCCGCATCGAGGCGGTGACCGGCGCCAACGCGCTGGCCTACCTGCAGGACCTGGAGAGCACGGTCAACGCCGCGGCCAGCGCCCTGAAGGCCCCCGTGCCGGAACTGCAGGGCCGCATTGGCCAGGTGCTGGAGCAGGTGCGCGGGCTGGAGAAGGAAGTGGCCGCGCTCAAGGGCAAGCTCGCCTCCTCGCAGGGTGACGAGCTGGTGAACCAGGCCGTGGACGTGAAGGGCGTGAAGGTGCTGGCTGCGCGCCT
>NZ_DASSVG010000330.1:0-6259 GCF_035706265.1 Ramlibacter sp.
TGGGCCTGGCGATCGGTCTGATGGCCGCGACTGCGGCGCGCAACGCCAGCGGCACCCCAGCCCGCCGGCCGCTGATCCTGCTGGCGCAGGAACGCATGCTGCAGCTCGCCAACGCCTTCGGCGACGTGTTCTCCGCCCAGCTGCGCATTTCGCTGATCAACGCGGTACTGACGGCGCTCTACCTGCTCGTGCTGCTGCCCGCGCTCGGCTTCCGCATCCCGCTCGCGCCGACGCTGGTGGGCTTCACCTTCTTCGGCGGGTTGATCCCGATCGTGGGCAACCTGCTGTCGAATTCGGCGATCACGATCGCGGCGCTCACGGTGTCGGTGTGGATCGGCGTGGCGTCGCTCGTCTTCCTGATCGTGATCCACAAGCTCGAGTACTTCCTCAATGCCCGCATCGTGGGCGGACGCACCAACGTGCCGACCTCCGCGATGCTGGCGTCGATGCTGGTGCTGGAGTCGGCGTTCGGGCTGGCGGGGCTGGTGGCGGCGCCGATCTATTGCGCGTGGCTCACGCGGGAATTGCGCGACGGGGAGTGGGTGTAGAAATCGCTGGGCTTCGCGCTGGCGCGGCTCAGCACCAGCCTACGGGGAGAGCCCAACGAGTCACCCCGCCGTCCGCAGATGCCACGCCTTGGTCCGCGTGAACGCCTGGATGCCGTACTTCGACAGCGTCAGCCCCAGGCCCGAATCGCGCACGCCGCTCCAGGGCAGGCGCGGGCTCACGCGGTCGCAGCAGTTCCAGTAGACGCTGCCGGCATGCACCTGCGCCAGGATGCGCCGCGCCCGCGCCTCGTCGGGCGTGTAGACGCCCGCGGTCAAGCCGTAGCGCGTGTCGTTCATCAGCCGCACTGCTTCCGCGTCGTCGCGCACCTTCTGGATCCCGATCACGGGCCCGAAGCTCTCCTCGCGCATCACCTCCATCGTGTGGTCGACGTCCACCAGCACGGTCGGCTCGAACCAGTTGCCGGAACCGCCGCCCACCTGGCCGCCGGTGAGCACACGCGCGCCACGCTCGCGAGCGTCGGCCACCTGGGCCGAGAGCACGTCCAGCTGCGGCATGCGCGTGAGCGGGCCGATGTAGGTGTCCTCGTTCATCGGGTCGCCCATGCGGAAACCGCCGACCGTCTGCACGAAGGCCTCGACGAAGGCGTCGTGGATCGCCTCGTGCACGTAGATGCGCTCCACCGAGCAACAGCTCTGGCCGCTGTTGTACATGGCGCCGTCGGCCAGCGATGCGGCCGCGGCCGCGACATCCGCGTCCTCGCAGACATAGGTAGGATCCTTGCCGCCCAGCTCCAGCTGCAACTTCACGAAGCGGCCGCCCACCGCTTCGGCAATGCGCTTGCCGGTGGCGTGCGAGCCGGTGAAGAACACGCCGTCGACTTCCTGCGCCAGCAGCGCGCTGCCCACCTCGCCGGCGCCGACCAGGCAGGCCATCACCTGGCGCGGCACGCCGGCCTCGTGCAGCAGGCGCGCGATCTCCAGCCCGGTGAGCGTCGCGTACTCCGAGGGCTTGTAGAGCACCGCGTTGCCGGTGGCGAGCGCCGGCAGGATCACGTTGCAGCCGACGAACCACGGATAGTTCCAGGCCGAGATGTTGGCCACGACGCCCAGCGGCATGTGCTCTATCTGCTCGCGCAGGCCGCCCTCCTCGTACACCGTCTCGGGGGCAATCGCCTGCGCGCACTCGGCCAGGAAGAAGTCGATCCGGGGCAGCAGCCCGTCGAGCTCGTTGCGCGCCATGCGGATCGGCTTGCCGGTCTCGCGCGTGAGCGTGGTGGCGAGCGCATCGCGCTGGGCCACGACCGCGTCGCGGAAGGCCTTCAGACAGGCCAGCCGCTCGGACAGCGGCCACGCGGCCCAGGCGGGCTGCGCGGCGCGCGCGGCGCCGGCCTTGAGCGCCACGCTCCCGGCATCGTCCGCCGGCAGCGCGATGACGAGCTCGCCGTTGGCGGGGTTGCGGACTTCGAGCGTGCTCATGCCCGGTCGCGGGCCGCGCGGGCGGCCGCGAGGAAGTCGCGCAGCACCGGCGTGTCGTCGATCACGCCCAGCTCGGGACGGTGGAACTCGGGATGCCACTGGACGGCAGCGACCCAGGCGTCGCCCTGGTGGCGGATCGCCTCCACCACGCCGTCGTCGGGCGACAGCGCCTCGGCGACGAAGCCGGGCGCGAGGTCCTTCACGCCCTGGTGGTGCACGCTGTTGATCTTGTGGCGGCCGGGCGGCAGCAGCTGCGCGAGGCGGGTGCCGGGCAGGATGTCGACCTCGTGGAAGTTGAGGTCGTAGATCCTGGCGTCACGGTGCACGCGGGCCCCGGGCTTCTGGGTCGAGATGTCCTGGTAGAGCGTGCCGCCGTGCGCCACGTTGAGCAGCTGCAGGCCGCGGCAGATGCCGAACACCGGCTTGCCCGCGGCGCAGAAGGCCTTCACCAGGGCAATCTCGTGTTCGTCGCGGATGCGGTCGCCGTGCCATTCGGGCCGCAGCGGCTGCTCGCCGTAGCTGCCGGGCCAGACGTCGGCGCCGCCGTGCATCACCAGGCCGTCGAGCCAGCGGGCGTAGTCGTGCACGGTGACCTCGCCGCGGAAGGTCTCGCCGTTGAGCGAGGGGATCATCACCGGCAGTGCGCCTTCGGACATGACCCAGTGCGCGGTGGACTGTTCGATCCACAGCAGGGTCTTGGAAGGCGCCGCCTTGCGCTCGCCGTCGGGGTGGAAGAAGCAGGCGCTGATGCCGATCTTGAGGCGGTTCATTGGCATGGGAGAAATCAAATCAACAGCCGGACGCAGAGGACGCCAAGGGTACGCAGAAGACGCCAAGAAGACGTTTTCAATGGATGTCCTTTTGCGTCCTTTGCGTACCCTTTGCGTCCTCTGCGTCCGGAAGTTCGGTCTTTGTCACATCGCCGCCTCGAACAGCCGCTCGAAATCGGCCGCAGTCACCGGCCGCGGATTGGTCTGGTGGCAGCTGTCCTTCACCGCGATCTCCACCAGCCGCGGGATCTGCTCGCGCTGCACACCGTGCGAGGCCAGCGTGCCGGTGATGCCGATCTGCTGCTTCAGGTGGCCGAGCCAGCGCACCAGCCCCGGGCCGCCGCCGCCGGCGCGGCAGACGTGCGCCAGCTCCTCGAACTTGTCGGGCGCCGCCTCGACGTTCCAGGCCAGCACCGTCTCGATCATCAGCGCGTTGGCCAGGCCGTGGTGCAGGTCGCACACGGCGCCCAGCGCATGGGCGCAGGAATGCACCGCGCCCAGGTCCTTCTGGAACGCGATCGCGCCCATCATGGAAGCCATCAGCATGTCGCCGCGGGCCTGCAGGTTGCCCGGCTCGCGCACCGCCCGCACCAGCGAGCGCGCCGCGATGCGCGTGCCCTCCAGCGCGATGCCGTCGCACAGCGGGTGGTACGCCGGCGAGAGATAGCTCTCGATGTTGTGCGTGAGCGCGTCCATGCCGGTGGCGGCCGTCACCGCGGCCGGCAGGCCCACGGTGAGCTCGGGGTCGGCGAACACCTTGCGGGCCAGGATCTTCGGGCTGAAGATCACGCGTTTCAGGTGCGTCTCGTCCTCGCTGATCACGGCGGAGCGGCCGACCTCGGAACCGGTGCCGGCCGTGGTGGGCAAGGCCACGAAGTACGGCAGCGCATGCGTGAGGGGCCGCACGCGCGGATGGTCCCACGCGTACTCCAGGATGTCGCCCTCGTGGGTGGCCGCCAAGCCCACCACCTTCGCCACGTCCAGCGCCGCGCCGCCTCCGAGACCGATCACGCAGTCCGCCCGGTGCGCGTTGAAGGCCGAAGCACCCGCCATCACCTGGCTCGCCGTGGGATTGCCGGACACGCCCGCGAACACGTGGACGTCCAGACCCGCCAGCTGCGACTGGAACTCGGCCAGCACCGGCAAGTCCGCGAGCCCGCGGTCGGTGACCAGCAGCGGCCGCTGCAGCCCCAACTCCTTCAGGTGCCGCGCCACTTCGCGGCGCGCGCCCGGCCCGAAGCGGATGTCGGTGGGAAAGGAAAAACTCGCCAGGCTCATGCGACCTCCGCCTCAGATGATCTCGAAGTAGCGCCGCAATTCCCAGTCGGTCACCGCGTCCTGCCACTGGCGCCACTCCCACTCGCGGGTGGCGGCGAAGTGCTCCACGAAGGTGTCGCCGAGCCAGTCGCGCGCGACCTCGGAGGCGCGGAAGACGCGCGTGGTCTCGATCAGCGTGCGCGGCGCGCGCGGCACGTTCTCGCCGCCGACGTTGGTGCCGGTGATCGGCGGCGTGGTGAGCTTCAGGCCCTTCTCCACCCCGTGCATGCCGGCGGCGATCACGGCCGCCATCGCCAGGTAGGGGTTGACGTCCGAGCCGGGGCAGCGCGTCTCCAGCCGCGTCGCCTTGGGCGAACCGGCCAGCACGCGGAAGCTCGCGGTGCGGTTGTCGATGCCCCAGGTCGGCTTCACCGGCGCCCAGAAGCCGTCCACCAGGCGCTTGTAGCTGTTGACGGTGGGCCACAGCAGCGGCCCGAACTCCATCATGCAGGCGACCTGCCCGGCCAGGTAGCTCTCGAACAGCGCGCTCATCCTGCGCGGCGCGTCGGCGTCGTAGAACAGGTTGGACTGGCCGTCCGAGAGGCTCTGGTGGATGTGCCCGCTGCAGCCCGGGTACTTCGGGCTCCACTTGGCCATGAAGCTGGGCATGATGCCGAAGCGCTTGCCGATCTCGCGCGCGCCGGTCTTGAACAGGATGGCGCGGTCCGCCTGCTCCAGCGCCGGCGAGAAGGCGATGGCCGCCTCGTAGACACCGGGCCCGGTCTCGGTGTGCAGGCCCTCGATCGGCACGCCGAAGGCCAGCATGTCGTCCATCAGCGCGTTGAAGAAGCCGGGGTTGTCGGCCATGCGCAGGATGGAGTAGCCGAACATGCCGGGCGTGATCGGCTCCGGCGGCTGGCCGTTCTTCGCCGCCCAGGTGTGCGGGTCCTCGCGGAAGTTGAACCACTCGTACTCCATGCCGCACAGGGCCTGGAAGCCCAGCTTCTCGGCGCGCGCCAGCACGCGCTTGAGCAGCTGGCGCGGGCACACCGGATGCGGCGTGCCGTCCTCGTTGACGAACTCGCCGAGGAAGAAGGGCACGTTGTCGTCCCAGGGCACGTTGCGGGCCGTGCCGAGGTCGATGCGCGCCAGCGCGTCGGGAAAGCCGTGGTGCCAGCCCGTGACCTGCGTGTTGTCGTAGGTCACGTCGTGCATGTCCCATCCCAGCACCACGTCACAGAAGCCGAAGCCGCCTTGCGCCGCGCCCTCGAACTTGTCGACGTGCAAGAGCTTGCCGCGCAGCACGCCGTCGATGTCGCTGACGGCGACCTTCACCTTGCGGGCGTTGCTCTTGCGCAGTTTCTCCAGGGCGGGATGTTGCATGGACTGCCGGCGCTCCCATGGTTGCAGACGCGTCTGCTATCTTGACAGCCTTCGCCGCAGCTGTGGGGCGTCGTCCTGGAGGAGAAAGTTTGCAGGCAGGCATGGTCCTGAGCTGGCCGGTGGTCGCGGCCGTCCTGTGCGGTGCGTTGCTGCATGCGGGCTGGAACGCGGTCATCAAGTCCAGCAGCGACAAGGCGCTGGACACGGCGGTGATCCACACCCTGGCCTCGCTGGTGGCCCTGCCATTGCTGGCCGTGGTGGGCCTGCCGCCGGCCGCGGCATGGCCCTACATCCTGGCCTCGGTCGCCATCCACATCGGCTACTACGCCGCGCTGGTGGGCGCCTACAAGCACGGCGAGCTCGGGCTCACTTACCCGCTGATGCGCGGGACGGCGCCGTTGCTGGTGGCGCTGTCGGCGGCGACCACAGTGGGCGAGTCGCTCTCGCCGCTGGCCTGGGCGGGCGTGCTGGGGGTGAGCTGCGGCGTGCTGGCCCTGGGCCTGTCCAAGCACGCCATGGACTCGCCGCGGGCGGTGGGCTTCGCGCTGGCCAACGCAGTCGTGATCGCGCTTTACACCATCGTCGATGCACTCGGCACGCGGGCTTCAGGCCATGCGCTGCAGTACGTGGCTGCGCTGTTCGCGCTGGAAGGCTGGCCCTTCGGCCTGATCGTTCTGGCGCGCCGCGGCTGGGGGCGGACCTGGCCTTACGCGCGCCGGCGCGCGCCGGTGGCGCTGGTGGGCGCCTGCGCCTCGGTCGCCTCCTACGGCATCGCCCTGTGGGCCATGACGCGGGCGCCGGTGGCCACCATCGCGGCGCTGCGCGAGACCTCGGTGCTGTTCGCCGCCCTGCTGGGCACCTGGC
>NZ_DASSVG010000331.1:0-5636 GCF_035706265.1 Ramlibacter sp.
CAGCACCATGAACTCGTCGCCGGCCTGCGGCACTTCCGTCAGGCCCTGGATCTCCACCGGCATCGACGGGCCGGCCGACTTGATGGTCTTGCCGTCCTCGTCCAGCATGGCGCGCACGCGGCCGTAGGTCTGGCCCGCCAGAACCACGTCGCCCACCTTCAGCGTGCCGGACTGCACCAGCACCGTGGCGACCGGGCCGCGGCCCCGATCGAGCTGCGCCTCGATCACGAGGCCCTTGGCCATCGCGTCCACCGGCGCCTTCAGCTCCAGCACCTCGGCCTGCAGCAGCACCTGCTCCAGCAGTTCGTCGATGCCCTGGCCCGTCTTGGCCGACACCGCCACGAAGGGCGACTCGCCGCCGTATTCCTCGGGCACGACTTCCTCGGCCACCAGTTCCTGCTTGACGCGGTCGGGGTTGGCATCGGGCTTGTCGATCTTGTTCATCGCCACCACGATCGGCACACCCGCAGCCTTCGCGTGCTTGATGGCTTCCTTGGTCTGCGGCATGACGCCGTCGTCGGCCGCCACCACCAGGATCACGATGTCGGTGGCCTGCGCGCCGCGCGCCCGCATCGCCGTGAACGCCTCGTGGCCCGGGGTGTCCAGGAAGGACACGGTGCCGCGCGGCGTCTCGACGTGGTAGGCGCCGATGTGCTGCGTGATGCCGCCGGCCTCGCCCGCCGCCACCTTGGTGCGGCGGATGTAGTCCAGCAGCGAGGTCTTGCCGTGGTCGACGTGGCCCATCACGGTCACGACCGGCGCACGCGGCAGCGCCTCGGCGCTCTGGCCCTGCACCTCTTCCAGCGTGAAGGCTTCCGGATCGTCCAGGGCGGCGGTGACCGCCTTGTGGCCCATTTCCTCGACCACGATCATGGCCGTGTCCTGGTCCAGCGACTGGTTGATGGTGACCAGCTGGCCCATCTTCATCAGGGCCTTGATCACCTCGGAGGCCTTGACGGCCATCTTGTGCGCGAGTTCGGCGACGGTGATCGTCTCCGGCACGTGCACCTCGATGACGCGCTGCTCCTGCGCCGCGGACTGCTGGTGATGGTCGTCGCGGTCGCCGCGATGGTCACCGCGCCGGCCGCCACGCGGGCCGCCGCGCCAGGCGTTGCGGCCGACGCCGCCGGACGCATCGCCGCGGGTCTTGATTTCCTTCTTCTTGGCCGGATCGTTGGCCCAGCTGGAGGACAGCTTGGCCGACTTCACTTCCTTGCCGGCACCGGGGGCGGCGGGCGCCGCGGCCGGCGCGGCACCGGGGCCGCCGGCACGCGCCTGCGTGCCCGCCGGCTTGTGCAGCGTGCCCTTGACGCCCGGCTTGGCGCCTTCCGGCCCCTTGGCGACGGGCTTGGCCTCTTCCGGCTTCTTGGCCACCAGCACCTTCTTGGGCTGGGCCATCATCGAACGGATCGCGGCGGCTTCGGCCTCGGCCTTGCGGCGACGCTCCTGCAGGTCGCGGGCACGGGCGGCTTCTTCCTCCGCCCGCTTCTTCGACTCGGCGGCGGCCTTCTCGCGCGCTTCGGCGGCGGCCTTGTCGCGCGCCTCGGCCTGGGCCTTGGCGACGGCCTGCGCAGCCTCGGCTTCCGCGGCCTTGGCGGCGTTGGCGCCGGCCTGCTTGGCCTCGTAGGCTTCCGCACGCGCAGCGGCCTCGCGCTCGCGCTCCTGCTCGCGCTCGGCGGCGGCCCGCGCTTCTTCCTCGGCGCGCTGGCGCGCCTCCGCTTCCTCGCGCTCGCGGCGCTTGGCGGCCAGTTCTTCCTCCTGGCGGCGGATCAGTTCGGCCTGGCGGCGCGCCTCTTCCTCGCGGCGGGCGAGTTCGGCCTCGTCCGGGCCGGGCGGGGGCGGCGGCGGCGCGGCGACCTCGGGGGCTTCCACCACGGCGGTGTCGGCGCCCTCGTCGCGCTTGATGAAGGTGCGCTTCTTGCGCACTTCCACCTGGATGGTGCGGGCCTTGCCGCTCGAGTCCGCCTGCTTGATCTCGCTGGTGGACTTCTTCACCAGGGTGATCTTCTTGCGCTCGGGCGTGGCCGTGCCGTGGCTGGCCTGGAGGTAGCCCAGCAGCTTCTGCTTGTCGGCATCCGTGAGGGAGTCGGTCGGCGCGTTCTTCACCACGCCGGCGCTGCGCAACTGCTCCAGCAGCGTCTCGGTCGATTTCTTGAGTTCCTGCGCGAACTCTGCGACGGTGGTACTAGACATGTTCTGCTCGTCTTCCTCCCTTTATTCATGGGCGGCCGCCGCCGCCTGGCCCGTGAACCAGTGTTCGCGCGCCTTCATGATCAGGGTCTTGGCCTCGTCCGCGGACTGGCCGGTGATGTCCGTGAGTTCGTCGACGGCCAGGTCGGCCAGGTCGTCGCGGGTGTGCACGCCGTGCTCGGCGAGCTGCGCGATCAGCGGCGGCGTCAGGCCTTCGAGGTCGCGCAGGTCCTGCGAGACTTCCTCGACACTCTCCTCGCGCGCGATCTCCATGGTCAGCAGCGCATCCTTGGCGCGCGTGCGCAGCTCGTTGACCGTATCCTCGTCGAAGGACTCGATCTCCAGCATCTCCTGCAGCGGCACGTAGGCCACCTCTTCGAGGCTGGTGAAGCCCTCGGAGATCAGGATGTCGGCGATCTCCTCGTCGACGTCGAGCTTTTCCATGAACAGGGTGCGCAGCGTCTGCTGCTCCTCGGCCTGCTTCTGCGCCGACTCGTTGGCGTCCATGATGTTGATCTTCCAGCCCGTCAGCTCGCTGGCGAGCCGCACGTTCTGGCCGCCGCGGCCGATGGCGATGGCGAGGTTCTCCTCGTCGACCACCACGTCCATCGCGTGCTTCTCTTCGTCCACGACGATGGAGCTCACGTTGGCCGGCGCCAGGGCGCCGATCACGAACTGCGCCGGGTCCTCGGACCACAGCACGATGTCGACGCGCTCGCGGGCGAGCTCGTTGGTCACGGCGTTCACGCGCGAACCGCGCACGCCCACGCAGGTGCCGATCGGGTCGACCCGCTTGTCGTGGGAGATCACGGCGATCTTGGCGCGCGAGCCCGGATCGCGGGCGCAGCTCTTGATCTCCAGCAGGCCCTGCTCGATCTCGGGCACTTCCTGGCGGAACAGCTCGATCATGAACTCGGGGGCCGCGCGCGACAGGATGATGGGCGCGCCGCGCAGCGTGAGATCCACTTCCATGATCATGGCGCGGACGCGGTCGCCGTTGCGCAGGTTCTCCTTCGGGATCATCTCGCTGCGGCGCAGGCGCCCTTCGACGCGGCCCGATTCGACGATGATGTCGCCCTTGTCCATGCGCTTGACGGTGCCGACGAAGATCTTGTCGCCGCGCGACATGAAGTCGTTCAGCAGCATCTCGCGCTCGGCGTCGCGGATCTTCTGCAGGATCACCTGCTTGGCGGCCATGGCGCCGATGCGGCCGATCGGCAGCGACTCGACGCCCTCCTCGATGTACTCGCCCGGCTCGACGTCGGCGACGCGCTCCTTGGCGTCCATCAGCAGTTCCTCGGCGTCCGGGTTCTGCAGGCCCTGCTCGTCGGGCACGACCAGCCAGCGGCGGAAAGTCTCGTAGTCGCCGGTGTCGCGGTCGATCGCCACGCGGATGTCGACTTCGCCCTGGTAGAGCTTCTTGGTGGCCTGGGCAAGGGCGGCCTCGACCGCGCCAAACACGACGTCGCGTTCCACGTTCTTCTCGCGCGAGATGGCATCCACCAGCATCAACAGTTCGCGATTCATGTCCTACTCCTGAACCCCGGCGCGCCTGCGCCCCTTGAAATCCACTATCGGCGCCAGACGGGCGTCCTTCACCTCGTCCAGCGTGAAACCCAGCACCTGCACGGCGGCAGGCTCCTTCTTCTTCATGCGCTTCTGCCCCGGCTGCGGCGCAGCCGGCTCGTCGCTCCAGGCGATCTCCCAGCCCTCGCCCGCCTTCTGCAGCGTGCCGCGGAACTTGCGCCGGTTCGGCGCCACCTGGCCGGCAGCCGCGGCGCCCATCGGCGCCTTCAAGGTGATATCGATCACCTCGCCGGCAAAGCGTTCGAAATCCTTTTCACCGCGCAGGGGCCGGTCGATCCCCGGCGAGGACACCTCGAGGCGCTTGTAGTCGACCGCCTCGACCTCCAGCGTGTACTGCAGCTGGCGCGTGACGCGCTCGCAATCCTCGACGTTCACGAAGCGCTCTTCGCCGCCGGCTTCCCACGGGAAATCGATGGTCACGCGCAGGGTGCCCCCGGCGGAGCGCTCCAGCTCCACCAGTTCGTAGCCGAGTCCGGCCACCGTTTGAGCAACGATATCCTGCAGTGCCAAGGTCGTGGGTCGATCCGCCAAAAAAAACGGGCGGTTGGTACCCGCCCGTTTGGTCGTGAAGCCGGTATTGTAGCGCCCGGCGCATTGACTCGCAAGCGATCAGGGGCTCTCCGAGCGCTGTCCGTGGTGCCGCGGACCCAGGCTCAGCCGCACCAGCGCCTGCACCAGCGTCACGCTGGCCACCATGCCCCACACCATGCCCGCGAACATGCCGGCCAGCACCGCCGCCGGCTCGCGCACGGCCTGCACCCAGCCCGCGAGCTCCAGGAACACCAGCGAGCCGGCCGCCATGCCCACCACCATCCAGGCCGAACAGACGAGGTTCTGACCGAGCTGGGCGCACAGCTGCCGGCGGCAGCCGCGGCGCAGCCTCGGCATCAGCGGCAGCACCAGCAGGCCGCCGCCGATCATGCCGGCGTGGGCCAGCGGCAGCTGCGTCACGTGCAGCAGCACCATCGCGCCCAGGCCGCGCGGGCCGGTGCACAGGGCGCTCAGGGTTTCCAGGCCGCCGGCGTACGCGTCCACCGCCATGCCGGCCAGCATGCCGACGGCCCCGAGCAGCAGCATCCACTGCGGCGAGTTCAGGCCGCCGCGGGCGGGGCGCAGCTTCGCCAGGGCCAGCAGGCCGGCCAGGATCAGGCCGACGCCGAGGGCGGCCCAGGCGGTGCCGGTCATGCCGCTGCCTCTGCGCCTGCCGGGTGGGCCAGGCGCTGCTGCACCCGCTGCCAGGCCTCGGGCGTATCGCAGTCGGTGGTGAAGCGCTCGTGGGCCGCTTCGTGCCAGAAGGTCTCCTCCGGATATTGCTCGGCCAGCTTGCGGCAGCCGATGAGGCGGCGGCCGGCCGCGACTTCGGGTGCGTAGGCGGCGGCGAAGACGATCGGGTTGCCGCGCTCGCCCCGATGGCGCGGAATCACGATGGAGCTGGCCGGATGGGCCAGGTAGACGTCCATCAGTTCGTGCAGGTCTTCGGGCCGCAGCAGCGGCAGGTCGCCGGGGCAGACCACGATGGCATCGGTGGCCTGGGCAAGCGCCGCCACGCCCGCGGCGACGGAGCGCATCTGACCTTCTTCGTACAGGAGGTTGGGCTGCACGGTGACGGGCAGGTCCAGCACGGTGCGCATCACCTCGCGGCCGTGCCAGCCGGTGACGACCACCGTCTCCTGCATGCCGGCGGCCAGCACGGTACGCACGGTGCGGCGCACCAATGGCTCGCCTTCCAGCGGCAGCAGCAGCTTGTTGGCGCCGCCCATGCGGGTGGACTGGCCCGCGGCCAGCACCACGGCCGAAAAACGGATGCCCGAACGCTCGGTACTCATGACAGTGCCTCCAGGATGCGGGGCAGGACGGCG
>NZ_DASSVG010000332.1:0-3401 GCF_035706265.1 Ramlibacter sp.
CTGCTCCTGCACCTCGTGCAGCAGGTCCCAGATCGGCTGCGCCAGCGCGGCGCCCGAGTAGAAGAACATGCGCACGCGCGACAGCAGCGTGCGGCGCAGCACCGGGTCGGCCTTCATCGCGTGGGCGATGGCTTCGAAGCCCGTGGGCACGTTGAAGTAGACCGTCGGCGCGATCTCGCGCAGGTTGCGCAGCGTCTCCTGCATCAGCGCCGGCGTGGGCTTGCCGTCGTCGATATAGAGCGTGCCGCCGTTGTAGATCGTCAGGCCGACGTTGTGGTTGCCGCCGAAGGTGTGGTTCCAGGGCAGCCAGTCCACCAGCACCGGCGGCTCCTCGGCCAGCACCGGCATCGACTGCCGCATCTGCTGCTGGTTGGCGCACCACATGCGGTGGGTGTTGATCACCGCCTTGGGCAGCTTGGTGGAGCCCGACGTGAACAGGAACTTGACGATGGTGTCGGGGCCGGTGGCGTGCAGTGCGGCCTCGACGGCGGCGGTCGGCTGCGTCTGCAGCAGCGCCGCCAGCGGTGTGCACTCGCGGCCGGCGATGGCGCCCTCGGCGAGCACCACCTCGGTGTCCGTGCCGACGGTGGCCGCGATCGCCTTCGCGTAGCGCGCGTCGGCCGCGAACACCAGGCCCGGCGTCAGCGTCGCCAGCACGTGGCGCAGCTTGTCGTAGTCCTGGCTGATGAGGGAGTAGGCCGGCGACACGGGGCAGTACGGAATGCCGGCATACATGCAGCCCAGCGCCAGCAACGCGTGCTCCAGGCCGTTCTCGCTGAGGATGGCGACCGGGCGCTCGGCGCTCAGCCCGCGATCGAGCAGGGCCTGGGCGATGCTGCGCGCCCGCTCGACGGCCTGGCGATAGCTCACTGTCTGCCACTCGCCCGTGGTGCCGTCGGCGTTGCGCGCGCGGCGCGCCATGAAGATGCGCTCCGGCTGCGTCTCGGCCCAGTGCACCAGGCGGTCGGTCATGCGCGCGGCATGGGGCTGCAGTTCGCCCTCGCCGCGCAGGTAGCGCGCGCCGGCGGCGCCTTCGCGCAGCACGGCCCGCGTGACGCCGAAGCGCAGCGGCCGGTACTTCGCCGGCGCGGGAATGTGCATGATAGGGCTGCGCATGTCTCCTCCTCCTGGGCTCTGGCGGCCCGCTGTTCAGGCCTTGACCTTGGCCGCGCGGCCTTCGAGGAAGTCGCGCACGCGCTGCTTGGCCTCGGGCGCGCTCTGCGCGATGGCCGACATCAGCGACTCGGTGAGGAAGCCCTGGTCGGCCGGCTGTTCGGCGATGCGCGGCAGCGCGTGCATCAGCGCGTAGTTGGTCAGCGGCGCGTTCTGCGCGACGCGCTTCGCGATCTCCAGCGCCTTCTCGAAGGCCTGGCCGGCCGGCACCAGGTACTGCGCGAAGCCGGCGCGCTCGCCTTCCTCGGCCTGGTAGACGCGGCCGGTGAGCATCATGTCGGCCATGCGGGCGGCACCGATCAGGCGCGGGATGCGCACCGCGCCGCCGCCGCCCACGAAGATGCCGCGCGCGCCTTCGGGCAGCGCGTAGAAGGTGGTCGCGTCGGCCACGCGGATGTGGCAGGCCGCGGCCAGCTCGAGCCCGCCGCCGACGACCGCGCCGTGCAGCGCGGCGATCACGGGCACGGGGCCGTACTGCACCTCCTCCAGCGCCGCGTGCCACATGCGCGAGTGCTGCAGGCCCGCGCCGGCGTCGCGCTCCTTCAGTTCCGACAGGTCCAGCCCGGCGCAGAAGTGCTCGCCGGCGCCATCCAGCACCGCGGCGCGCACGGTGGACGGCAGGGTCTCGAAGGTGCGGCGCACGGCCAGCACCAGGCCATCCGACAGCGCGTTGCGCTTGGCCGCGCGGTTCAGGCGCACGATGGCGATCTCGCCGTCGATCTGGAGCTGGAGGTCTTGGGAGGCGGTCATGGTGTGTTCGGCGAGTGCCGCGATTATGGTTATGCGGGATAACGATCATCAACCTCCCGGCCCTCGGGACTTACCCTAGGCAGATGGATCACGCCAACCTGATTGCCATCGACATCCACACCCACGCCGAAGTGAGCTGCTGGAATCCCTTCGACAACTACGGCGAGGAGTACGACCGCGCCGCCGACAAGTACTTCCGTTCCAATCGCCGGCCCACCATCGCCGAGACGGTGGCCTACTACCGGGAACGCAAGATCGGCCTCGTGATGTTCACGGTGGACAGCGAATCCAACCTGGGCCGCCGCCGCATCCCCAACGAGGAGATCGCGCAGGCCGCGCGCGAGAACAGCGACATGATGGCCGCCTTCGCCAGCATCGATCCGCACAAGGGCAGGATGGGCGCGCGCGAGGCCGAGCGCCTGATCAAGGTAGAAGGCATCAAGGGCTTCAAGTTCCATCCGACGGTGCAGGGCTTCCATCCCTACGACCGCATGGCCTGGCCGATCTACGAAGTGGTCAACGCCCACAAGATGCCAGCCATCTTCCACACCGGCCACAGCGGCATCGGCTCCGGCATGCGCTGCGGCGGCGGGCTGCGGCTGGAATACAGCAACCCGATGCACCTGGACGACGTGGCGATCTCGTTTCCCGACATGCAGATCGTGATGGCCCATCCGAGTTTCCCATGGCAGGACGAGGCGCTCTCGGTGGCCACGCACAAGCCCAACGTGTGGATCGACCTCTCCGGCTGGAGCCCGAAGTACTTCCCGAAGCAGCTGGTGCAGTACGCCAACACGCTGCTGAAGGACCGCATCCTGTTCGGCAGCGACTACCCCCTGATCACGCCCGAACGCTGGATGAAGGACTTCGAGGACGCCGGCTTCAAGCCGGAGGTGATGCCCGGCATCCTGAAGGGCAACGCCGTGCGGCTGCTGGGGCTGGCGTGAGCACGCCCTTCTTCCGCGGCCTCGCCGACATCGAGGCGCTGGAGCGCACGCCCTACGAGGAGGCGATCCCGGCACGCACCACCTACGGCCTGATCGCGCGGGCGGCGCAGCGCCATCCCGAACGCACCGCCTTCACCTACCTGCCGGACGGCGATCCCGCCACCGCGCCGCAACGCATCTCCTACGCCGAAGTGCTGGCGCAGGTCCACCGCGCGGCCAACCTGTTCCGCCGGCTGGGCGTCGGCCCGGACGACGCGGTGGCGATCCTCGCGCCCAACATCCCGGCCACGCACTACGCGCTGTGGGGCGCGCAGCTCGCGGGCCGTGCCTGCCCGATCAACTTCATGCTGCAGCCGGAGCACGTCGCCGCGTTGCTCGATGCGAGCGGCGCCAAGGTCGTCGTCGCGCTGGGACCCAACCCGGAGCTGGACGTCTGGTCGGCCGTGCAGAAGGTGCCCGGGCTCGCCGGCCGCACGGTGCTGCGCATCGGCGACGGTTTCGAGGAGGCGCTGGCGCAGGAGCTCGACACGC
>NZ_DASSVG010000333.1:0-2971 GCF_035706265.1 Ramlibacter sp.
CCGGCGCTGTACGAGGCCGGCTTCGTGAGCGCCGCGCACACGGAAGACGACATCCGCCTGACGGTGGATGCGGCGCGGGAAGTGTTCAAGACGCTGGGTTGATCCGGGCATTGCGGCCTGGACGCAACGCCACTACAACAGCCGGACGCAAAGGGCGCAAAGGGTACGCAAAGGACGCAAAAGAAGACCTTTGAAGTTTTCTCGGTCTTCTTTGCGTCCTTTGCGTATCTTTCGCGTCCTCTGCGTCCGGCTGTTGGCTTCTTGCGGCCAGTGAAGGCGCGCGGCGCTCAATGGCGGAAGTGCCGCACCCCCGTGAACACCATCGCCACGCCCCGTTCGTTCGCGGCGTCGATCACCTCCTGATCGCGCATCGAGCCGCCCGGCTGGATGACGCAGGTGGCGCCGTTGTCCACCACCACGTCGAGGCCGTCGCGGAACGGGAAGAAGGCGTCGCTCGCCACCGCCGTGCCCTGCAGCGACAGCTTGGCGTGCTGCGCCTTGATGCTGGCGATGCGGGCCGAATCCAGGCGGCTCATCTGGCCGGCGCCGACGCCCATCGTCATGCCGGCCTTGCAGAACACGATCGCGTTCGACTTGACGAACTTCGCGACCTTCCACGCGAACAGCAGGTCTTCCAGTTCGTCGCTGGTCGGCGTCTTCTTCGTGACGCACTTCAGCTCGCCGAGCGTCAGTTCGCGGTTGTCCGCGGTCTGCATCAGCAGGCCCGAGCCGACCCGCTTCACGTCCATGAAGTTCTGGCCCCTGTCCCAGGGCCGCTCGCCGCCCGGCGGCAGCGCGATCTTCAGCAGCCGCACGTTGGCCTTGCCGGCGAACACCTGCAGCGCCTCGGGCGCGAAGTCGGGCGCCATCAGCACCTCGACGAACTGCTTGCTCACGGCCTGCGCGCCGGCGCCGTCGAGCGGCCGGTTGAAGGCGATGATGCCGCCGAAGGCCGACGTCGGATCGGTCTGGAAGGCCTTGGAATAGGCCTCCAGCGGATCCTTGCCGATGGCCACCCCGCAGGGGTTGGCGTGCTTCACGATCACGCAGGCGGGCGCGTCGAAGCTCTTCACGCACTCCCACGCCGCGTCGGCGTCGGCGATGTTGTTGTACGAGAGCTCCTTGCCCTGCAGCTGCTGCGCCGCCGCCAGCGAGCCGGGCGCGGGATACAGGTCGCGGTAGAAGGCGGCCTGCTGGTGCGGGTTCTCGCCGTAGCGCAGGTCCTGCAGCTTGACGAAGCGGCCGTTGGACTGGGCCGGGAACAGGGAGCGCGAGCCGTCTTCCTGCAGGGCCGAGAGGTAGTCACTGATCGCCGCGTCGTAGTTGCTCACGCGGTTGAAGGCGGCCACGGCGAGCGCGAACTTCGTCTTCTGCGACAGCTGCCCGGAAGCCTTCAGTTCGTCGACCACCGGCTGGTACTGCGCGGCGTCGGTGAGCACCGCCACGTCCTTCCAGTTCTTGGCGCCGCTGCGCACCATCGCCGGCCCGCCGATGTCGATGTTCTCGATCGCCTCCTCCAGCGTGCAGCCCGGGCGCGCGACCGTGTTCTCGAACGGATAGAGGTTCACGACCAGGATGTCGATCGTGTGGATCATGTGGCGGTGCAGGGCCGCCATGTGGTCGGGATGGTCGCGGCGCGCCAGCAGGCCGCCGTGGATCTTGGGGTGCAGCGTCTTCACCCGGCCGTCCAGCATCTCGGGGAAGCCGGTGACCTCGGCCACCTCGGTGACGGGCAGGCCCTGCTCGGCCAGCAGCTTCGCGGTGCCGCCGGTGGAGATCAGGCGCACGCCCAGTTCGTGCAGGGCGCGGGCGAGCTCGACGACGCCGCTCTTGTCGGAAACGGAGATGAGTGCGTTCATGGTCGGTCGGGGACAGGGCGGCGCGTTGCGGCTGCCGCCTTGTCGCTCCGTCATTTAAGGAGTTTGTGTTCGATCAGTTTCTTGCGCAGCGTGTTGCGGTTGAGCCCCAGCCATTCCGCTGCGCGCGACTGGTTGTTCTCGGCTTTCGCCATCACCACTTCCAGCAGCGGTCTTTCCACCACCTTCAGCAGCATTTCGTACATCCCATCCGGCTCCGTGCCGCGCAGGTCCCGGAAGTAACCCTCCAGGCTCTGCCGGACACAGTCCTCGATCTGCTTCTTGCTCATTCGTGCTTCTCCGTGCCGCGCACCGGAATGCGCGGCCACCGCGGCCGTCTCATGCGCCGCTTTCCGCCAGGGCCTCGGTCTCCTCCTCCGATGCCGGGGGCAGCCGGTCCATCCGCGCCCCCAGGGCGTCGAAAAAGGCCGCGACCGCCGCCAGCTGGCTGGCGCTGTCTTCGATTTCGTTCATGCTCGTGCGGAACGCCTCGCCCCCGGGGAGGGTGCGGACGTACCAGCCGATGTGCTTGCGTGCGCTGCGCACGCCGGTGCTTTCGCCGTAGAGCGCGTAGTGGTCCTGCAGGTGCGCGAGCAGGGCCCGCTGCACCTCGGCCACCAGCGGCGGCGCGAGCTCCGCGCCGGTGGCCAGGAAGTGCACCACCTCGCGGAAGATCCAGGGGCGCCCCTGCGCCGCGCGGCCGATCATCACCGCGTCCGCGCCGGTGGCGGCGAGCACCGCGCGGGCCTTGCGCGGCGAGACGATGTCGCCGTTGGCCACCACGGGCACGCGCACCGCCGCCTTCACGGCGGCGATGGTCTCGTATTCGGCCTCGCCCTGGTAGCCCTGCTCGCGCGTGCGGCCGTGCACGGTGAGCATCTGCACGCCGCAGTCCTCGAACGCGCGGGCGAGCGCCACCGCGTTGCGGTGCGTTTGCGACCAGCCCGTGCGCATCTTCAGCGTGACGGGCACGCCCAGCGGCTCGTCCTGCATCAGCGCCGAGCCGGCCCACTTGCTGCAGACCTTCTTGGCCGGGCAGCCCATGTTGATGTCGATGATCTGCGCGCCGCGCTCGACGTTGTAGACGGCGGCCTCGGCCATCATCGCCGCCTCGG
>NZ_DASSVG010000334.1:0-23403 GCF_035706265.1 Ramlibacter sp.
AGCGGGAGTGGTAGCGGCCCTCGTGGTCCGCGCACAGCACGGCGCGGCCCTGCGCGTCCTGCAGCTCGGGGCGCTGCACGTCGTACATGCCATCGGCATCGGCCTGCCACACGTGGATCTCCGCGCCCGCAACGGGCTCGCCCCCGAGCCCGCGCACCGTTCCGCGCACGGTGCACGGCTCGCCGCTCGCACCCCGGGCCACATCCTCGCCCAGCGCGACTTCGGGGGCGCCTTCGACGTAGAAGGGGCCGAACACGGTGGCTTCCGTGCACCCGGCGGGCTTGCTGTTGTTCATCGCCACGGTGAGCATCGACAGCCCGAGCGTGTCCGACAGCAGGATGAACTCCTGGCGCTTGTCGTCGGTGATGTGGCCCACGCGGGTCAGGAAGTCGATGCCCTGGAACCACTCGTCTTCCGTCAGCCGCACCTCGCGCGCGAACGCGTGCAGGTGGCGCACGAGGCTCTCCAGGATCTCCTTCAGGCGCGGGTCGGGCGTCTCCGCCAGCCGGGCGACCACCGCCTCCGTCACGTTGTGTTCGGTCAGGTTCCTCATCTCTGTTCTGCTTTCTTCAGGGACCGGGGCGCCGGCCCTCGAAGGCATCCTGCAGCAGTGCGCGGATGGCCTCGCGTTCGAGCGGGCGCGGATTGGGATACTGGTTGCGCAGCGCGATGTCGCATGCGGTGTCGAGGTCCTCGGCGCGCAGGCCGATGTCGCGCAGGGCCACCGGTGCTCCGTTGGCACAGGCCAGGTCGTACACGCCTTGTGCGGCATCGCCGGTGCCGAGTGCGCGGGCGATGCGCTGCATGGCTTGGGGCGCCGCGGATGCGTTGTAGGCGAGCGCATGCGGCAGCACGATGGTGTGCGTCTCCGCGTGCGGCAGGTTGAAGCTGCCGCCCAGCGTGTGGCAGAGCTTGTGGTGCAGCGCCATGCCGACGTTGCCCAGCACCGTTCCGCAGAGCCATGCCCCGTAGAGCGCCTGCGCGCGCGCCTCGCCGTCGCGCGGCCGGGCGCGGATCGTGCCCAGGCTGGCGGCGATCGCGCGGATGCCCTCTTCCGCCATCAGGTCCATCACGGGATTGCCATCCTTCGCATAGAGGCCTTCCGCGGCGTGCGCAATGGCGTTGAGCGCGCTGGTCACGCTGATGCCCACGGGCAGGCCCAGGGTCAGCTCGGGGTCGTAGATCACGGTCCGCGGCAGCACGCGCGCGTCGCGGCCCGTCTTCTTCAGGCCTGCCTCGGTGATGCCGTAGATCGGCGTCATCTCGCTGCCCGCATAAGTGGTGGGCACCGCGACGATGGGCAAGCCCGATTCGAGCGCGATCGCCTTGCCCAGGCCGATGGTCGAACCGCCGCCGATGGCGACCGCGCAATCGGCTTCCAGCCGCGCCGCCGCTTCGCGGGCCTGGCGTGCCGTTTCGATCGGCACGTGCATCACGGCCCGGTCGAAGACGCCGGCGGCACGTGCGCCGAGCAGCTGCGCCACCTCCTCGGCCGACGTGCGCTGCTCCGGTGTGGAGAGCACGAGCGCGCGGCGCGCGCCGAGCCGCTCGATCTCCCCGGCCAGTTGGCCGAGGGTGCCCGCGCCGAACACGACGCGTGCGGGCTGGGCCACATAAGTGAAGCTCTTCATGGTTTCAGCGCCCGAGCGACCAGGCCCAGCGGCGCACCTGCAGTTGATGGAAAAGTCCGTGACGCACGTACGGGTCGGCCGCCACGAACGCCTCGACGGCTTGCCGGTTCGCCGCTTCGACGATCAACAGGGTGCCGTCCATGTCGCCTTCGCAGTCCAGGGTGGGTCCGCCGTGCAGCACGGTGACGGCGTGGCCCGGGTGCTCGCGCAGCCACTCGCGGTGGCGCGGACGCAGTTCCTGCCGCAGTTCCTGCTTGCCCTCGGCATCGGTGCCCAACACCACGAAGTACTGCGTCGCCTCAGCCACGCGGCTCTCCCGGCAGCACCAGCTTGCGCTGGGTCGGCAGCAGGCTCCAGCCCCAGCGCGTCTGCGCGTAGCCCCACAAGCCCTGCTTGAAGAAGATCGTGACGACGATCGCCAGCACGCCGAGGAGCAGCAGGTACCAGGTGCCCCAGTCGCTGAAGAACTTGTTGAGCGCCCAGAAGATCAGTGCGCCCACGATCGGGCCTTCGATGCGGCCGATGCCGCCGATCACCACCATGAAGATGGCGAAGGCCGTCCAGTTGACGCTGAAGGCCGCGTCAGGGCTGATGCGCAGGTTGCCCACGAAGTACAGCGCGCCCGCGAGGCCGGCGCCGAACGCGGAGACGGCATACACCGCCAGCTTCATGCGGCGCACCGGAATGCCCTGGGATTCGGCCGCCACCTCGTTGTCGCGGATCGCCAGCAGCGCCAGGCCCTGCTTGCTGCGCAGGAACAGGTACACGCCCGCGATGCATCCGACCACGCAGGCCAGCGCCATCCAGAAGGTGACGCTTTCGCGCGTGGCCTTCTCGATGCCGCGCAGCGCGGTCAGCGTGGTGCCCGAGCCCCCGCCCACCGCCGGGATGTTGGCGATCGAGAGCCGGAACACTTCGGAGATGACCCAGGTACCGATCGCGAAGTAGCCGCCCTGCAGCCGGAACGCGACGTACGACACCGGCAGCGCCACCAGCGCGGCCGCCGCCGCGCCGATCGGCACCGCGACGAAGGGATTGAAGCCGGCGAAGTTGCCCAGCGCCAGCATCACGTAGCCGCCCAGGCCGAAGAAGGCCTGCTGCCCGATGCTGACCATGCCGCCGTAGCCGGCCAGCAGGTTCCACATCATCGCGAACACGAAGTAGCAGGCGACCTCGACGAACTCGCGCATCCAGCTCGACTCGCCCCAGAAGGGCAACGTCGCCGCGAAGGCGACCAGCAGGATGCCGGCCGCGAGGCTGATGCGGCTCGCGCGCGTGTCGATCAGCACGCGCGGCGCGGCGCTGCCCGTCGCGACGGGGCCCTCGGAAGTGATCACCGCCTCCATTTTCAATCCAGGCGCAGGTTGATCAGGCCCGCCACCTCGCCCCAGCGGCCGTTCTCCGCACGAAGGCGCGCGGCAGCCTGCGCCGGCGTGTTGGCCACCGGTTCGAGGTCCAGCGTGGCGAGGCGCTCACGCACTTCGGCTCCTGACAGCGCGCGAGCAACCTCGGTCTGCAGGCGGTTGACGGCGGCAGCGGGTGTGCCGCGCGGCATCGCCATCATCTCCGTGAAGCCGGCTTCGTAGCCCGGCACGCCGGACTCCGCGATCGTCGGCACGTTCGGCTGGCTGCGCAGGCGCTGCGCGCCGGAGACGGCCAGCGCCACCAGCTTGCCTTCCTTCACGAACGGCCCGACGGTCGGCGAGGCGAGGAAGCCACAGGGGATCACGCCGCCCAGCACGTCCTGCATTGCCGGCGCTGGGCCCTTGTACGCGATGTGCTGCATCTGCACCTTGGCCTTGGCGCTGAGGAGTTCCATGGCCATGTGCCCCGGCACGCCCGGCCCGCCGGAGGCGTAGTCGAGGGACTTCGCGCGCGCGGCGGCCAGCAGTTCCTGCACGCTCCTGACCCCGGCCTTCGGGTGGCACACCAGTTCCTGGCTGAACGCGGCCATCTGCGTCACCGGCACGAAGTCGCTGGCCGGATTGAAGGCCAGCTTGCGGTACACGTGCGGATTGATGGTGAACATCGTGTCGGGGCCGACGAGCACGGTGTGGCCGTCGGTCGCACGCAAGACCTCCTGCATGCCGATGTTGCCGCCGGCGCCCGGCTTGTTGTCCACCACGACGGGCTGGCCGAGTGCCTTCTGCAGCGTCGGCTGGATCAGCCGGGCGATGATGTCGCCCGGCGCCCCGGGCGGGAAGGCCACCACGATGCGCACGGGCCGCGTGGGCCAGGCCTGGTCGGCGAGCGCGGGGGCGGCCGCGCCGCACAGGACGGCGCCCAGCAACGCGAGCGCGGAGGCGGGCCGGAAGGAACGGGGGGTCATGGGTGTCTCCTCTGGGGGTGTCGGGCCGGCGCGCTCACCACGCGCCGATCAGGATTCCTGCCTTGCGCTCGCGCGCGTTCCAGCTCTCGATGGCGGAGGGGGCAATGGTGGTGGCGCGCTTGCGCGCGCGCAGCCAATCGAACAGGCGCGCCAGCATCTCCTCGCGCACGGCGGCGTACGCGGGGTCGCGGCCGAGATCGCACAGTTCCTGCGGATCCTGTTCGAGGTCGAACAGCTGCGGAGGCAGGTCCTCGAAGTGGACGAACTTCCAGCGCCGCGTGCGCAGCATGGTCATGTGGCACCGCTCGACCGGTTGGCCCAGGGGCAGGCGCACCTCGTCGCGGAAGGCGTAGCTGTTTTCGCACACGACCATGTCCTTGCCGTGGGCGCCCGGCTGCCCGTGCAGCAGCGGCACCATCGATTCGCCTTCCAGCCATTGCGGCGCCGGCGGCAGGCCGAGCGCGTCCAGGAAGGTCGGTGCAAGGTCGATGCATTCAACCAGCGCATCGCTGGTGCTGCCGCGCGTGGCGTCGGCCTCTTCACGCGGGTCCACCACGATCAGCGGCACGCGCACGATCGGGTCGTGGAACATTTCCTTCTCGCCCAGCCAGTGGTCGCCGAGGTAGTCGCCGTGGTCGCTCGTGAACACCAAGAGCGTGTCGCGATCGAGCCCCTGGTCGCGCATGAAGGCGAACAGGCGGCCAAGTTCGTCGTCGACCTGCCGCACCAGGCCCATGTAGGTCGGGATGACCGTCGCGCGCACTTCGTCGCGGCTGAAACTGCGGCTGGCGGTATCGCGCTGGAACCCCTGCATCACCGGATGGCTGGCGCTGCGCTCCTCCTCGCTGCGCACGGCCGGCAGCACGTCGCCGGGGCCGTACAACGCGTGGTAGGGCGCCGGTGCGACGTAGGGCCAGTGCGGCTTGATGTACGAAAGGTGCAGCAGCCAGGGCCGGTCGCCCGCCTCGCGCATGAAGTCGATCGCGCGGTCGGTGGTGTAGGGCGTTTCGCTGTGGCTGGCTTCGATCGCGGCGGGCTCGCGGGCCCAGCGCATCTCCCAGCCGCTCAGGATCTCGCCGTCCGGGCCGCGGCCGGAGTTGGCGAAATCGTGCCAGGGGTTGTCCGACACGTAGCCGCGCGCGCGCAGCCAGTCGCAATAGGCATTGCCGCTGACCTTGAAGCCGGGCGGCCAGATGCCGTCGTCGCGTGCGTAGGGCTCGAAGCCGCCTTCCATGGCGAGCCGGCCTTCGCCGTGGCTGGGATCGAGACCGAGCCGGCGCGCGCCTTCCACATCCGGCTCGACGTGCGTCTTGCCCACCAGCGCGCAACGCACGCCATGCGGCCGCAGGTGGTCGCCCAGCGTCTTCTGGCCCACCGACAAGGGCACGAAGTTCCAGATCGCACCGTGGCTCGCCACGTAGCGGCCGGTGTAGGTGGACATGCGCGAGGCCCCGCAGACGGATCCTTGCACATAGGCACTGGTGAAGCGGACGCCGCGCGCCGCCAGCGCGTCGATGTTCGGCGTGCGCAGGCGCGGGTGGCCGTAGCAGGAGAGATAGTCCGCCCGGAGCTGGTCGCACATGATGAACAGCACGTTGCGGACGGCGCGGGAATCCTGGCGCATGGCGGGCCTCAGCGGGTCTTCGGGAACAGTCCCTGCGGCCGCAGCACCAGCACGGCCAGGAACACGAGATGGCCGAACCAGATACCCCAGCCGGGGTCGAGGCGGAAGCCGATCTGCTGCGCCAGGCCCAGCAACATGCCGCCGGCCAGCGTGCCCCAGAAGGAGCCCATGCCCCCGATGATCACGGCCTCGAATGCGAACAGCAGCAGCAGCGGCCCGTCGGCCGGCGACACCGTGGTGCGCATCGCCTGCAGCACGCCGGCCACGGCGACCAGCACGAAGGCGATGCCGGTGGCCAGCGCATACACCTTGCCGGCATGCAGCCCCATCAGCTCCGCGATCTCGCGGTCGTCGGACACGGCGCGGAAGGACCGGCCCAGCGCGGTCGATGCGAACAGCCATTGCAGGCCTGCGGTGGCTGCGACGGCCAGCACCAGGATCACCAGCGGCAGTGCGCCGACCGCCAGCGTCTCGCCGAGCGCGACGCTCTGGGTGTTGAAGCCGCCGGTCTCGATCGAACGCGGGTCCGCCGAGAACAGCTCCAGCAGCAGGTTCTGGATCACGATCGACAGGCCGAAGGTCACGACCAGCGAAGGCAGCGGGTCCTTGCCCAGCGTGCCGTTCAGGACGTACCGTTGCAGCCCCCAGCCGAAGGCGAAGGCCACCGGCAGCAGTGCGATGCCCACCGCCAGCGTGGCCGCACCCGAGGTGCCGAACAGCATCAGGCCGGCGATGCCGCCGAAAGCGGCGAGGATGATGAAATCGCCATGGGCCGTGTTCGTCAGGCGCATCACACCGAACATCAACGACTGCCCCAGGGCGACGAGGGTGTACAGGCCACCCAGCAGGGCGGCCTGCAGCAGCAGTTCAACGAAGCTCACGTCAGACTCCGAAATAGGCGCGCGAGATCTGCTCGCGCGTGACGCGCACCGACTCGCCCTGCAGCGACACGCGTCCTTCCTGGAAGCAATAGAGTCGCTGGGACATGCGCTGCGCCGTGTGCACGTCCTGCTCGACCAGCACCACCGCCATGCCTTCGGCGGTGATCCGGGGCAGCGCGCGGTAGATCTCCTGGATGACGATCGGCGCCAGGCCCAGGGACAGTTCGTCGCACAGCAGCACCTCGGGATTGCTCATGAGCGCGCGGCCGATGGCCACCATCTGCTGCTGCCCGCCGGAGAGGGCGGTGCCCGGGTTGCGCCGCTTCTCCAGCAGGATGGGAAACAGCTCGTACAGGCGCCTCAGGTTCCACGGCCCGGGGCGGCCGGCGGTGGCTCCCATCAGGAGGTTCTCTTCCACCGAGAGGCTGGGAAACAGGCGCCGCCCTTCGGGCACCAGGCCGAGGCCGCGGCGGACGATCTCGCCAGGCGGCAGCCCGCCGATCGCCTCGCCCTTGAACCGCACGGCGTCGCGCGGCACCTTCACCAGCCCCGTGAGCGATTTCAGGAACGAGGACTTGCCGGCGCCGTTGGCGCCGATGATCGCGACGACCTCGCCGGCCTGCAGCTCGAAGTCGATGCCGAACAGCGCCTGGGCGTCACCGTAGAAGGCCTGCAGGCCATGCGTGGAAAGCAGTGCGGCCATCACGCCTCCATTCCCATGTAGACCCGCTGGACCTCGGGGTCGTTCATCACGGCCTGCGGCTCGCCTTCCGCGAGCTTGCGGCCGAAGTCGATCACGAACAGGCGGTCGGCCAGCGACAGCAGCGCGTGCACGACGTGCTCGATCCAGAGGATGGTGACGCCACGCGCCTTGATCCGGCGCAGCTCCGCCACCAGCATTTGGGCCTCGTGCTCCGTCAGGCCGCCCGCGATCTCGTCCAGCAGGAGCAGGCGCGGCCGCGTCGCCAGGGCCCGCGCCAGTTCGAGCCGCTTGCGGTTCAGCAGCGTGAGCCCGCCGGCGGGCTTGTTGGCATGCGGCAGCAGCCCGGTCTGCTCCAGCACCTCCTGCGCGGTGCGCCAGGCCTCGCGCTCGGCCTGGCGGCCGCCGAAGCAGGCGGCCGTGACGAGGTTCTCGAACACCGTCATCGCGCCGAAGGGCTGCGGCACCTGGTAGCTGCGGCCGATGCCGGCGCGGCAGCGCTGGTGCGGCGCGAGCGCGGTGACGTCGCGCCCTTCGTACTCCACGCGGCCCGCGTCCACCCGCACGTCGCCGGAAATGAGGTTGAACAGCGTCGACTTTCCCGCGCCGTTGGGCCCCAGCACGCCCAGCGTCTCGCCTTCGGCCACGGACAGGCTGATGCCGTCCGTGACCTTCACGGCGCCGTAGGACTTGCTGACGGAATGCAGGGCAAGCAAGGGCACCGGCCTACCTCACATGGACTTCAGCTGGCCCGCCGCCGGGATCTGCTTGAAGGCCTCGTTGTTCACGATCACCAGCTCGTACTTGTTCTTGCCCGTGCCCTTGACCCACTGGCCCAGCACCAGCGGCGTCTTGCTCACGTTCTTGAACGGGCCCTGGCCGCCCCACTTCACCGGGCCGACCACCGTCTGCAGGTTGGTGCCCGCGATCGCGTCACGGACGTCGTTCGGCTTGACCGACTTGCTGCGCGCGAGCGAATTGGCGGCCACTTCGAACAGGGCGTGGGCAAAGCCGATCGGCTGCGTCCACTGCTTCTTCGTGCCGGCTTCATAGGCCTCGGCGAGCTGCCTGGCGCTCTGCTTCGTCAGCGACGACGTGAAGGGGTGGGAAGGACTCCACCACACTTCGGTCGTGAGGCCGTTGCCCAGGTCGCCCAGCGCCTCGATCGCGCCCGGGAAGAGCAGCGCCTTGCCGAGCGTGACGACCTTGGGCTTGAAGCCCTGCTGCCTGGCCTGGGTCAGGAAGGTCTTGGCATCGGGCGGGATCACCACGCCGGTCACGATCTCCACGCCGTCGGCCTTGAACTTCGCGATCTGCGCGCTGAAGTCCTGCGTGCCGTTCTGGAAGCGGCCGGGGTCGGTCAGCGAGAACCCCATCTGCGCGAGCGGCTTCGGGAAGCCCAGTTCCTTGTCGCCCCAGGCGTTGCCGTCGCCGTCATTCGGAAACAGGCCGCCGACCTTCTTGTTGGTGGCAACGCTCTTCCAGCCGTTCGTGTAGTTGGCGATGACGTCTTCCAACCCCCAGAACACGTGGTAGGTCCAGTTGAAGCCCGTGGCCGGGTCGCCCTTGCGGCCGAAGAACCAGGGCTGCCAGGGCACCACGCTCGAAACGCAGGGGACCTCGTTGAGTTCGCAGGCGTCGCTCACCGGGTTCGCCGTTTCCGGCGTTCCGGCCGTGAGGATCAGCGCCACCTTGTCCTTCAGGATCAGGTCGTTGGCGACTTCGCCGGCGCGGTTCGGGTTGGACTGGCTGTCCTTCAGCACGACCTGCACGTCGTACTTCTTGCCGCCGACGGTCACGCCATTGCGGAAGGCGCTCTTCATCTGCTCGATGACCCACTTGTCCGCTTCGCCGAAGGGGGCGAGCGGGCCGGTCTGGGGCGACACGTAGCCGATCTTCAGCACGTCGGCGGCGAAGCTGGCCGGCGCGGTGCCCGCCAGGGCGAGGGCGGCCAGGGCGCCCGTGGCATGTCTGCGCGTGAATTGCATGTTGTCTCCTCTCAGCGAAAAATCAGGAACGGCGGTAGTGCGGCTGGATCTGGGCGTCCACGTTGACCCAGACGCTCTTCACCTGCGTGTACTCGCGCATCGCGTCGAAGCCCATCTCGCGGCCGTAGCCGGAGAGGCCCACGCCGCCGAAGGGCGAGCCCGGGTTGACGCGCTTGTAGCTGTTGATCCAGACCATCCCCGCGCGCAGTTCGCGCGCGAAGCGGTGGGCGCGCGGCAGGTTGGCGGTCCAGAGGCCGCTCCCCAGGCCGTATTCGGTGCCGTTGGCGATTTCCAGCGCTTCGGCCTCGTCCTTGAAGGTGAGCACCGTCACGAAGGGGCCGAACACTTCCTCCTGCGCGATGCGATCGCGCCAGGTCTTCGCCCGCATGACGGTGGGTTCGACGTAGCAGCCGCGCGCCAGCTCCTCCGCGGTCGGCGCGCAGCCACCGGAGAGCACCTCGCCGCCCTGCTCGCGGCCGATCTCGACATACGAGAGCACGCGCTGCTGGTGCTGCGCGCTGGTCAGTGGCCCCATCTCGGTGGCCTCGTCCATGGGATTGCCGAGGCGGATGGAACGGGCCAGCGGCAGGAACTGGTCCAGGAAGGCGTCGGCGATCTTCTCGTGCAGCATCAGGCGCGAACCGGCGATGCAGGCCTGGCCCTGGTTGTGGAAGATGGCGAAGGCGGCGCCATTGACGGCGGCCGCGAGGTTGGCGTCGTCGAACACGATGTTCGCGCCCTTGCCACCGAGCTCCAGCTGCACCTTCTTCAGGTTGCCGGCGGAGGCGGCGACGACGCGTCGGCCGGTGGCGGTGCTGCCCGTGAAGGCGATCTTGGCGATCCCCGGATGCTCGGCGATGTACTGGCCGGCGACGGAGCCCAGGCCGGGCAGCACGTTGACCACACCCGCTGGAATCCCGGCCTGCGCCATCAGTTCGGCGATCTTCAGCGTCGACAGCGGCGTGATCTCTGCCGGCTTGATCACGATGCAGTTGCCGGCCGCCAGCGCGGGCGCCATCTTCCACGCCGTGAACATCAGCGGGAAATTCCACGGCACGACCTGGCCGACCACGCCCACCGGCTCGCGCAGCGTGTAGTTCAGGAACCCCGCCTCGACCGGGATCGTCTCACCCTGGAACTTGTCCGCCATGCCGCCGAAGTAACGGTAGCAGCCGGCGGTGCGCGGCACGTCGAGGTTGCGCGAGTCGCGCAGCGGGTGGCCCGTGTCCAGGCTCTCCAGGCGCGCCAGCTCCTCGGTGTTCTGCTCGATCAGGTCGGCCAGTTTCAGCAGGATGCGGCCGCGCTCGGCGGCCGGCATGCGGCTCCAGGCCGGGAAGGCCTTCTGCGCCGCGGCCACGGCGCGATCGACGTCCTCGCGGCCCGCCATGGCGACTTCGGCGATCACGCTGTTGTCGTGCGGGTTGAGCGTGGGCAGGGTCTCGCCCGAGAGGGCATCGGTGAATTCGCCGTTGATGAACAGCTGGCGGCGAATGGTCGTGGTCATGGTTTTCTCCGGGCAAGCGCACCCCGCCATCCCCGCCGGTGCGGGGATCCAGGGCGTCTGGGGTTCACGCGCGGTGCGCGTGCTCTGGTGCCCCGCTCGCGCGGGGGTGGCGCAGGATCAGCCGTCGGTCGTCAGAACTTCACCGGCACTTCCGGCGCTTCGCCCTTCTGGATCTCGTAGACCAGGTTGGGCGACCCGTTCTCCCACACCAGCAGCATCGAGCGCTTGGGGCTGTAGCCCTGGTGCCGGCAGTAGGCGGGCATGGCGGCCATGTCGCCCGCCTTCATGATCACGCGCGCCAGCGGCTTGCCGGTGTTCTTGTCCGAGCAATCCCAGTGGATCTCGTCGCACATCTGGAAGAACCACTCCACGCGGTCGTTGCCGTGGATGATCGGCAGGATGTGCTCCTCGGTCGTCGGGCACATGTAGCTGTACTTCACCACGCTGGTGAAGGACGGATTCCACGTGACCTGGCTGCGCGAGAGGAAGGCGAACAGGTTGAAGGCGTGCACCTCGTTCTCGAACCCCGGCTCGGGATGCAGCTCCGGCTGGTCCTGCGGCACGTCGGCGAAGGCGCGGTTGACCGGGGCGCCGCGTTCGTCCGTGCGCAGCGGCAGGTCGCCCTTCAGGCCGACGCAGCGCGTGGCCAGCTCGCGGGCGCGGGTGATCTTCGCGGTGTTGTTGCCGCGCTTGCGGCCGTAGGGCGTGCCGGTTTCCTGCGGCGCGGCGAAGGGGTCGAAGCCTTCGTTGGTCCAGTCGTCGAGCATCTGCTCGAAGGTGGCGCGGATCTGGTCGGTGGGGAAGTTCTCCAGCAGGTCGACGCCGGCGTCCTTCATGGTGCCGTTGTAGCTGCCGGCATAGAGGTCGACCGACTTGTAGTGGTTGACGGTGCCGACCACGTTGTCGAAGTTCACCCAGCCGTAGAAGAAGCCCCAGGCCACGTCGCGCATGAGCGCCCGCAGGTAGTTGCCGACGTCCATCGTGTGCGACAGCGGACGGCCGTCGCGCGTGGTCCAGCGGATGTGGGCGAAGTATTCGTCCCGGGCGAAGGTGAAGCTGCCGAGGGTGAAGGTCTTGTAGCCGAGGGTGGGGTCCGGCTGCGTGGCGATGACCTTGGCGAGTTCGGTGGGCGCGTTCATGTTCGGGTCTCCTCGTTCACTTCGTCTGGCAGATTTCGGCCCACTTCTCGACCGACAGCTGGCCCTTGCAGGTCTGCAGCACCAGCACGCCGGGCTTGGCCGAGCGGAACTGGTAGGCGGTGTTCTTCGGCAGCATGGCCTGGTGGCCGCGCCGGAGCTTGATCCAGCCCATCTTCGCGCCCTGCGGCTGGCCTTCCACCAGCACGGCGCCGTTGTGGTCGGCGTCGGGCACGTGCTGCGAGGCTTCCAGCTTGATCAGGTGGACCTCGACCTCGCCGTCCATGCACAGCGCGAACTCGTCGTGCGCGCAGGTGAACCAGGGCGATTCGCCCTCGGCGCGCGCGACCTCGAGCACGTAGATCTGGTTCTGCCCGAAGACCACCCGCTCATAGGGCTTGCTCTTGTTGGCGATATCGAAACAGTTCGAGAAGGCGTAGTTGCGGACGTCGTCGGTAATGGGTTCGACGCGACCCTTCTCGTAGCTGGAAAGCGACCCGAAGCGGGTCTGGTAGGCCACGGCCATGTTCGTCTCCTGTCGTTGCTGCAGGCGAGGCTGCGATGGAGCGCAACTTTAGGAGCCGCGGCGGCAGGCCGCTAGGTGGCAGAGGGTGTCTGGATTGTTCGGGCGTCTCGAACAATACTGCGGGTTTACCCTTGATGGCTGTGCATCGAGCGACGGAGACTGCCGCCGCCTGGCGCGCGTCAATACGCTTCGTACAGCTCGGCCGGCAGCATGCCGCGCTCGATCAGCGCCGCATCCCACGGCGGCACGCGGGCAAAGGCGCTGGTGATGTGCTCGAGGAACAGCTTCATCTTGAGGGCGTCGCGCGAGCTGACCGCGTACACCGCGCTGAGCCAGAACGAGGACAGCTCGTACCCGGGCAGCACCACCTGCAGCCGGCCCTGGCGCAGGTCCTCGGCGGCCACCAGCGTCGGTACGCAGACGATGCCGGCATGCTCCAGCGCGTACTCGCGCAGCAGGTGCACGCTGTTCGTGAGCAGCGCCGCGGAAAGGTACACGGTGAGCTCGCTGCCCTCGCGTCGGAAAGTCCAGCGGTCGCGCGTGGGGTAGCCGGAATAGAGGCCCAGCGGATGGTGGTGCAGGTCGCGCGGATCCTTCGGCACCTCGTGCCGCGCCAGGTACTGCGGCGTGGCACAGAACACGCGCCGCACCGCGAACAGCGGGCGCGAGATCAGCTCGGTCGAGGCAGCGGGAAAGATCTGCAGCGCGCAGTCGACACCCGCCTTGACCGGATCCACCACCGCATCGCTCACGATGAGCTCGAGGTGGATGTCGGGATAGGTGTCCTGGAATTCCCGCAGCAGGGAGCCGAAATGACCGATGACGAAGCCGGTCAGCGCGTGCACGCGCAGGGTGCCGGCCGGCTTGCCGCGCACGTTGCGCATCTGGTCCACCACGTCGTTGGCGCGGCTCACCAGCTGGGTGCAATCGCGCAGGAAGGCCTGGCCCAGTTCGGACAGGCGCACGACGCGCGTGCTGCGGTGGAACAGCGGCGCACCGAGGTAATCCTCGAGCTGCTTGATGCGCGTGGTCACGACCGACTTCGCGACCCGCAACTGCTGCGCCGCCTCGCCGAAGCTCTGGGTCTGCGCCACGCGGACGAAGGTCTCGAGGTTCTGAAGGCGGTCCATGCGCGAACTATATCGGCCGACCTGCGGTGCCACCAGCGATGGCCGTGCCGCAGCTCCGCAGGCGCTATGCTCGCTGCCCATGACGGTGCCCTCGCAGTCCTCCGCCCCGTCGGGCGCTTCCCTCTGGTCCGTCTTCCTTCCCCTGCTGCCCTTCATGCTGGCCGTGTTCGACGGCTTCCTGGCCATGGGCATGGCGCTGCCGGTGCTGCCAAGGCAGGTGCACGACGCGCTGGGCCAGGGCACGGTGATGGTCGGCGTGGTGATGGGCGTGCAGTCCGCGTCCTCGCTGTTCGGGCGGATGTGGGCCGGCGGGCTGGCGGATGCGCGCGGGCCGCGCCGGGTCGCGCTCGCCGGCCTGCTCGCCACCTGCGGCATCGGCGTGCTCTATCTCGCCTCGGTGCCGTTCGCGGCGACCGCACCTTCGCTCTCGCTGGCAATGGTGATGGCGGGCCGGCTGCTCACGGGCCTCGCCGAGAGCTTCCTGATCACGGGCACCATGGCGTGGGCGCTGGCGCGCGTGGGGCCGATGCACGCCGGCAAGGTGTTCGGCTGGATCGGCGTCGCGCTGTTCGGCGGGCTCGCGGCGGGAGCGCCGCTCGGCACGGCGCTGAACGCGCAGTCCGGCTTCGCCGGCGTGGGCTGCGCGGTGCTCGTCGCCGGCGCGGTGGGGCTCGCGGGTGCGAGCTTCATCGTGGGCGTGCCGGGCAGCCCGCATGCGCGATTGCCCTTCCTCGCGGTGCTCAACGCGCTGAAGTTGCCGGGCCTCGGGCTCACGCTGTGCTGCGTGGGCTACGCGATGATCAACACCTTCGCGGTGCTGCTGTTCGTGCAGCGCGGCTGGGACGGCGGGGCCCTTGCGCTCACCAGCATGGGCGTGGGCTTCATCGCGGCGCGGCTGCTGGTGGGCCACCTGCCGGACCTGGTGGGCGGCGCGCGGGTGGCGCTGTACTGCGTGCTGGCCGAGGCGATCGGCCTGGCGCTGATCTGGGCCGCGCCGCTGCCGGCGCTCGCCTGGCTCGGCGCCGCGCTGACCGGCGGCGGCTACGGCATCGGCTTCCAGGGCTTCGGCGTCGAGGCCGTGAAGCGCTCCCCGCCGCAAAGCCGCGGCGCGGCGATGGGCGCGTACGTGATGTTCCAGGACGTGACGATGGGGCTGGCGCCGCCGATCAACGGCGTGCTGGCCCGCACGGCCGGCCTCGAGGCCGTGTTCCTGGGCGGCGCAGCGGGCGCGCTCGGCGCCGCCGCTGTGGCCTTGCTGATCCTGCGCCAGGCGCGCAGGGCCTGAGTCCGCCTACTTCGCGGCCTCGGCCGCCGCGGCCTTCGCCGCCGGCTGGCCGTCGTGCGCGGGCGGCACCACCTTCGTGACCACGATCACGGCGGCGAACACGGCCGCCACGGCCAGCGCGATCCAGCGCATGCCGAGCCCGCGCGGCTCCGGCGGCACGAAGCCGCGCGTGCGGTCTTCCTGGTCCTCGACGAAGTCGTTCATGGCTGCGCTCCCCCTCCTCCCTGCGGGTCTTCCGTCCCTTTGCGCGGATTATGGGCGGCGGCTGCATGCCGGACGCAAGCGCGCCGCCTTGCCGCGTCGCCGGAACGCCACAAATCGACGCTGCCGGAAATTTTTTTTCGGCCTGAAAAGCCTGTGGAGCGTTCCGGCACAACCTCAGCGTTATCCACACCGCGGGGCGGATCCGGCGGGTTGTCCAAGATCCGGAGACAGCACGGAAGCACGGGTGCCCACAGTCCTGTACCGCGCGCAGGTGCCTGTCGGCAAAAGGGAAAAAGAGGCTTGTCCACAGCGCGGCGGCGTCCTTAGCTACTACGACTACCCTTGAACAATCCCTTCAATACCAAGCCCGGGCAACCGCGTGTCCGCCTGGCCGGCAAGGGGGCTTGAGTCCCGGCGTGCCTGGCGTAAAGTCCGCCGCTTCACGAACGGACGGAGCGAATCGATGCTGACGCTGGTGGCGGGGCTGGTGCTGTTTCTCGGCGCCCATTCCGTGCGCGTGTTCGCCGAAGGCTGGCGGGCGTCGATGATCGCCAGCGTCGGCGAGAAGCCGTTCAAGGGCGTGTACTCGCTGGTCTCGATCGCGGGCTTCGTGCTGGTGGTGGTGGGCTACGGGCTGGCGCGCCAGAGCCCGGTGGTGATGTGGAGCCAGCCGCCGGTGGCGATGCGCCACGTCGCCGCGCTGCTGACGCTGGTGGCGTTCGTGCTGCTGCCGGCCGCCTACGTGCCGCGCAACCAGATCCGGGCGAAGCTGCACCACCCGATGATCCTCGGCGTGCTGGTCTGGGCGATCGCGCACCTGCTGGCCAACAACACGCTCGCGGACCTGGTGCTGTTCGGATCCTTCCTCGCCTGGGCCGTGCTGGACTACATGGCCGCGCGCAAGCGCGATCGCGAGCAGGCCCTCGTGTACCGGCCCGGCACGGCGACCGGCACCGCCCTCACGGTGGTGGTCGGCGTGGTGGTGTGGGCGGTATTCGCGTTCTGGCTGCACCGGGTGCTGATCGGCGTGAGCCCGCTGGGGGTGTAGCGGCGCATAATCCGCTCGATCCAGAGACCCGCCATGCAGCACCAACCCGCCCTCTCCCACGTCTCCATCGGCACCAACGACTTCCCGCGCGCCAAGGCCTTCTACGACGCGGTGCTCGCCACGTTGCAGATCGAGTGCGTCGCCGACACCGAGGACGGCTCGGGCTACGGGCGCCGCTTCCCGGAGTTCTGGGTCGGCTTCCCGCACGACGGCGCCGAGGCCGCCCCGGGCAACGGCGTGCACGTGTGCTTCAACGCGAATTCGGTGGCAGAGGTGCAGGCCTTCCACGCCAAGGCGCTCGAACTCGGCGCGCAGGACGAAGGCAAGCCGGGGCTGCGCCGCGAGTACGCCGACAACTATTACGCGGCGTTCGTGCGCGACCTGGACGGCAACAAGATCGAGGCGGTGTTCTTCCTGAAGGAAGAGTGAGCCTCGGGGCGGCGCAAGCGCCCGAACCCCAGCAATCAAGGCCTGCGACGGCGGACTGAGACCACGCCCGCCCCCGCAGCCGTCCGACACTGCGGCCGAGGAGGGCTTTACAGAATCGCTTCATCCACGGAGGAACACGTCATGGATGAAGCAAAGGCGCCGCGGCCGCTGGCCGTGGTCACGGGGGCGTCGTCGGGAATCGGCTACCACCTGGCGCGCTGCGCCGCGGAGCACGGCTTCGACCTGGTGATCGCGGCGGACATGCCGCTGGCCGACGCCGCCCGCGAATTCGAAGCGCTGGGCGCGCAAGTGCAGGCGGTCCAGTGCGACCTGGCCAGCACCGAAGGCGTGCTGCACCTGATCCAGGCGATCGGCGAGCGCGAGGTCGAAGCGCTGATGGCCAACGCCGGCCACGGGCTCGGCGGCTCGTTCCTGGCGCAGGACTTCGACGAAGTGCTGCACGTGATCAACACCAACATCGTGGGCACCGTGCACCTGATCCAGCACGTGGCCCGCGGCATGGTCGCGCGGGCGCGCGGCCGCATCCTGATCACCGGCTCGGTGGCCGGCTTCATGCCCGGCAGCTTCCAGGCGGTCTACAACGGCACCAAGGCCTTCATCGATTCCTTCGCGCTCGCACTGCGCAACGAGCTGAAGGGAACCGAAGTCACCATCAGCTGCCTGATGCCGGGCCCCACGGATACCGAGTTCTTCGAGCGCGCCGACATGCTGGACACGCGTGTCGGCCAGGGCCGCAAGGCCGATCCCGCCCGCGTTGCGCGGGTCGGCTTCGAGGCCATGCTCAAGGGCGAAGCCGACGTCGTTGCCGGCCTGAAGAACAAGCTGGAAGTGGCGATCAGCAAGGTGATGCCGGCGCAGGCAGTGGCGCAGATGCACCGCCGGCTCGCCGAGCCCAAGGGCCAGACGTAAGCGATTCCATCGAAGCTCAGGAAAGGAGTTCAGCCATGACCCACAAGTACCACCCGTCCTCGCAGGACAAGCAGGTCGGCCGCAGCGGCAAGCTGGAGAACGACACCAACAAGCTGGGGCAGGAGAAGGCGACCCAGAGCAACGAGGGCCGCCGCACCGCGAGCAGCCGGCACGACCGCGAGGACCACATCGGCAACAACCAGGTGAAGGTGCGGCGCGGATCGACCCAGGGCTCGTCGACCCACCAGCCGCCGATGCGCTCGGCGCGCGGGCAGACCAAGAAGGGGATGTGAGGCGCTAATCGTCGGCGGGCCGGGGTGCGCTGCCCCGGGCCACGGCGCCCTGCAGCTCGCCGAACTCGAAGCACTGGCACAGCCCGAGCTGGCAGCCTTGCGGGTGCCAGCGGCCGTCGGCCAGCTTGACGAAGAACTGCTGCCCGGCGAGCAGGGAGCGCAGCACCGGATCGAACCTTGCCAGCGTCTCGCGCGCGAGCCGCGCGGCGACGATGGTGCCGGTGCTGAAGGAGTCGGTGAGCGTGGCGGTGGGCATGATGAGGTACTCCTCATCATGATCAACGGGCGGGAAGGACAGCAGTTGACAGGGCGGGCCCGCCCGCCGCTACGGGAGGACCAAAGTGCTCAGAGATGCACGCCGATGCGGCGCGGGAACAGCTCGCGTTCCAGCAGGGCGAGCATGTTGGTCCACTCGCGGCGCGTGCTGTCCTGGATGGCGAAGGCGTGGCGGGTGTCGCCGAGTTCGTGCTTCACCACGACCTCGGAAGTCTGCGGCGTGGTGGCCAGCACGTCCACCGTGACGCGGGTGCTCTCGTCCGGGAAGGACAGCACGCTGACGTCGAACACGAGCCGGGACGGCCGCGTGATCTCCACGTAGCGGCCGCTGTGGACCACGTTGAAGACGCTCTCGTCGCCCTCGGCGGCGTTGCGCCGCTCGATCACGGTGAAGGCGCCGCCGACCTCGGCCTGCAGCTCGCACTGCATGACCGTGCCGGCCCGGCTGCGGAACAGGAAACGGGAAGCCTGCCAGGGCGTGAGCCACGCATCGAACACCCTTTCTGCAGGGGCGCAATAGCGATGGGTGGCGCTGACGACGACCTTACTGCTCATCCGTGCTTTATCTCTTGACAGGCTATTCCCTGTCAAGCCTGTCAATCATGACAGGGCACCGCTCAACGTGTAATTTCTGGCAGTTCTATTTTCACTTCGAGCACTTCGAGGTTGTCCTGGCGCTCGACGTTCACCTTCAGGTGCGTCGGATCGATCTTCACGTACTTTCCGATCACGGCCACCAGGTCGCGCTGCAGCGCCGGCAGGTAGTCGGGCGCGCCGCCCGGGCTGCGGCCGCTGCGCTCGTGTGCCAGGATGATCTGCAGCCGCTCCTTGGCGACGCTGGCCGTCCTCTTCTTCTCCCCGAGCAGCAGGGACAGCAGGCTCATGCCTTCCTCCCGCCGAACAGGCGCTTGAGGAAGCCGGCCTTTTCCGGATCGACGAAGCGCATGGGACGGTCTTCGCCCATGAAGCGCGCCACGACGTCGAGGTAGGCCTCGCTCACGTCCGTGCCCTTCAGGTGCACGGCGGGCGTGCCCTGGTTGGAGGCCTGCAGCACCGCGTCGCTTTCCGGGATCACGCCGATCAGCGGGATGCGCAGGATGTCCTGGATGTCCTCCAGCGACAGCATGTGGCCGGCGTCGACCCGGTTCGGGTTGTAGCGGGTGATCAGCAGGTGTTCCTTGACCGGCTCCTTGCCTTCGATGGCGCGGCGGGTCTTGCTGGCCAGCATGCCGAGGATGCGGTCGGAGTCGCGCACCGAGGAGACCTCGGGGTTGGTCACCACCAGGGCCTCGTCGGCGAAGTGCATGGCCATCAGCGCGCCGGTCTCGATGCCGGCGGGCGAATCGCACACGATGTACTCGAAACCCATGCCGGCCAGGTCGTGCAGCACCTTCTCGACGCCTTCGCGCGTGAGGGCCTCCTTGTCGCGCGTCTGGCTGGCGGCCAGCACCGACAGGTTCTCGTTGTGCTTGTCCTTGATCAGGGCCTGGTTGAGGGTGGCCTCGCCGTGGATCACGTTGACGAAGTCGTAGACCACGCGGCGCTCGCAGCCCATGATCAGGTCCAGGTTGCGCAGGCCGACGTCGAAGTCGATGACGGCGGTCTTGTGCCCGCGCAAGGCGAGGCCGCTGGCGAAGCTGGCGCTGGTGGTGGTCTTGCCGACCCCGCCCTTGCCGGAAGTGACGACGATGATCTTTGCCATTCAGGGGTCCTCTACGGGTTCAGCGGCTGCATGACCAGCTTCTCGCCCTGCAGGCGGATCTGGGCCGGCTTGCCGCGCAGTGTGTCGGGCAGCGGATGTTCGCTGGTGCGGTACACGCCGGCGATGGAGACCAGCTCGGGCTCCAGGCACAGCGTCAGGATGCGCGCCTGCGCATCGCCGCGTGCGCCGGCAATGGCCTTGCCGCGCAGCGGTGCATAGACATGGATGTGGCCGTCGGCGATGACCTCGGCCCCCGCGTTCACCATCGCCAGCACGACGACGTCGCGCCCGCGGGCGTAGACCTGCTGGCCGGAGCGCAGCGGCTTGTCGATGACGAGGGCGCAGGTGGGTTGGGGCGGCGGCACCGGCATCGGCATCGGCGGCGGCGCGGCCTGGACTTCCTCCCTCCCCCTCTGGGGGAGGGCCGGAGTGGGGGCGCTCTCGCTGCGCATGATCAGCTCGCTGCCGCTGGCCAGCCCCGCCTGCAGCGCCGCCTCCATCTGCCCCTGCGTGCCGCCCTTCACCGCCACCGGCATCATGCGGTACTGCTTCAGCAGGGCCACGAGGCGCGCGAAGTCCACCTCGGACTCGCCCAGCGGCCCCAGGTCGATCACCATCGGATCGTGGTCGAAGAATTCCGGGATGTCGCCGAATCTTCCCTGCAGTTCCTGCTGCAGCAGTTGCAGGTCGGAAGACTTCAGCAGCAGCGCGACGAGGGGGAGGTTCGCGCTCTTGATCTCGAACGTGGCAGGCGTGCGGCCTGCGAGTGCAACAGTCATTCGATGGGGCGGTGAAAGCGCGCGCAGTTTAGCAGTGACGTGTAACGCTTCTGTTCCGTCCCGACGAGCGTGCAGGGCTCTTCCTACATGCGATGTTGCAGGTGGCGGGTGCGGGCCCGCGCAGAGGCGCCGCACACTGGCCCCATCCGCTCTCGGAAGGAGCCGCCATGCATTACCGCCATCACCCCTCCCACTGGCTGGCCGTGGCCCTGGTGCTGCTGTTCGCCCTGATGGTCTTCGAGGCCCACGGCCAGCCGCCCAACCACGAGCTGAGCGCGAATGCGGGCGCCGTGTTCCAGGGCCGCCCCGCGATGGCGGGTGCGCAGGCGGGGCTCGGTGCGCTGGCCGGACCGCCCCAGGGCGGCATCGGCCTGCAGGGCTCCGACGGCGCCGGCCGCAACCTGCGCGCGCCCTGGGTGATCGAGCAGCAGACCAATCCGTTGCCGGAGGTAGCCTGCGCCGATCTTCCGCGTGCCTCAGCCGCGGAAGAACCGCTGTGCCTGCCGCAGGTCGTCGACGAACGCTTCGAACGCCGGCTCGCGCTGCTCGGGATCACCGCGGAGCAGCGCGGAAGGATGTAGGGTCACCAGCACTTCGAGGCCATCGGGCCGCGGCAGCCACTGCCCGCGGTTGGCCAGCACCGGCACGGCCCGCCCCAGAAGCGAGCGGGCTGCGCTCGCGCCCAGCGCCACCAGCGCGGCCGGCTTGACCAGCGCGATCTCGTCTTCCAGCCAGTGATGGCAGGCGGCGATTTCGCGCTGCGTGGGGCTCTTGTGGATGCGGCGCTTGCCGCGCAGCTCGAACTTGAAGTGCTTCACCGCGTTGGAGACGAAGGTCTGCTCGCGGGGCAGGCCGGCGGCCTCGAGGGCGCGCGCCAGCAGCTTGCCCGCGGGGCCCACGAAGGGATGGCCCTGCAGGTCCTCCTGGTCGCCGGGCTGCTCGCCCACCAGCATCAGCCTGGCCTTGAGCCGGCCCTCGCCGATCACCGACTGGGTGGCGATCTCGCCGATCGGGCACTCGCGGCACGCCATGGTGGCGGCCTTGAGCAGGTCGAGCGAGCGGATCTGCGGATCCGGCGGCGGCGCGCGGTCAGGCATGCGCGGGCCGGTCGTACGGTGCGAACACGCGCTCGTAGCAGGCCAGCCATTGCGCCGCGGGGGCTTCGCCGGCGGGCAGCTCGGACACTGGCACGCCGGGGCCGAACAGCAGCCGGCCCTCTTCGCAGCGCACGCTGCGCTCGGGGGTGAAGAGCACCCAGCGCGGCGCCGCGATGCGCTTGCAAAGCCACGGCGACGCGGCCTCGACGACGTGGTGGGCGGGCTCGTACGCGCCCACCTCCAGCGCCTGGCCCTGCTCGTCGCCGATCGCGTGCAGGCGCAGGTTGGCCTTCATCTTGTGGATGTCGCGCCGCACGGCATGGGCCATGTGCTGGGCCTGCAGCACGTCGGCATCGACGGGATCGTTGCGCAGCTGCGGCTCGTGCACCAGCCGCCACAGCAGCCGGTACAGCAGCGAAAAGCGCTCCGGGTCGCGGTGCAGCACCACGAATTCGCACAGGCGGGTGAAGGACGCCGGCACGATCGCGGTGGCGGCGCGGGCCACGTTGCGCGGCCGGCTCGCCTGCGGCAGCTGCGGATCGGTGAACGGGTCCGCCGGCGGCTGCGGCAGCCACTCCACCTGCTCCGGCGGGACCTGTTGGGCCAGCAGTTGGCGCACTTCGGAGCGGAACCCCGCGAGGTCGGTGGGCCCTTCCAGCTTCACTTGCATGTCGGAACCCGCCTGCATGGACTAACCGCCGCCGTCATTCCCGCGCAGGCGGGGGCGCGCCTGGGTCCCCGCCTGCGCGGGGACGACGGGACTCTTGACGTGCATCGGGGTCATTGTGGGCACGCCGCCTGCGCCCGTGTCTTCAAGGTATGCAATTGCTTCATGCATGAACCTCCCGTTTGCGAGTGCGCATTTCCGTGTGCAGGTACAGCAGGGCGCCCGCCATCAGCGGTGCCAGGTAGAACAAGGCCCGGTAGGCCAGCAGGGCGCCCAGCAGCTGGTGCTCGGGGACGCGGTGCGACAGCAGGGCAATGAACACGGCCTCCGTCACGCCCAGGCCGGCCGGGATGTGCAGCAGCACGCCGGCGATGGCGGCGATCAGCAGCACCGCGAGCGCGGTCGGATAGTCCACCTGGCCCTGCAGCAGCATCCAGGGCACGGCCGCCATCGTCATCCAGTGCGTGCAGGAGATGCCCAGCTGCGCGAAGGCCATCCGCAGCGTCGGAAGGTCGATGTCGTGGCCGCGGACCGTCCAGCAGCGCACGCGCGAGAAGCCGCACAGGCCCAGGTACACCACGGCCACGGCCAGCAGGGCCACGCCCACCAGCCGGAGTTCCTCGCTGTCGAGGCTCCATCGCGGCGGCAGCGCCAGCGGCGCGATGGTGAACACCAGGCCGGCCAGCAGGATGTAGCCGATCCAGTTGGTGATCATCGACAGGGTGATGATCCGGGTGATGTTGCCGTAGCGCAGCCCCAGGCGCGAGTAGAGCCGGTAGCGCAGGCCGATGCCGCCCACCAGCGAACCGAGGTTGAGGTTGAAGGCGTAGCAGATGAAGCTCACCAGCATCACCTTGCGCTTGGGAATGCGGTGGCCCGTGTAGTGGCGGCCGACCAGGTCCATCAGGCTGTAGACCAGGTGGCTCACCGCGGCGAGGCCGAAGGCGTGCAGCAGCACGCCGCGCGGCAGTTCGAGCACGCTGGTGCGCACCTGGCCCCAGTCGACGGTGCGGGCGTAGCGCACCAGCAGGAAGGCGAGTACCGAAATGAAGACCACGCCGACCGCGCGCTTGACCCACGGCCAGGACCAGTGGTGCCGCATCAGGCCTTCTCCTTCAGGCCGATGAAGCCCGCCGGGGCCAGCGGCTTGCCGCGGTCCGGCACCGCGGGCAGCAGGCGCGGCACGTGGCGCGGCAGCCAGGAGGCCGAGCGCGGATAGCGCCGCGCCAGGTGGTAGGCGAGGA
>NZ_DASSVG010000335.1:0-8353 GCF_035706265.1 Ramlibacter sp.
CTGCGACGGTAGAGGGTCAGCGACCAGAAGGCGCCCACCCGCAGGCCCTGGCCTGCCGGAAAGCGCAGTTCGTAGCAGTGCGAGCCGTGCAGGGGCTGGCCCTCGGCGTCGACTTCCGCCGTGGGGTACATCGCCTCGTCGATGCCGAGGGCACCGATGAAGTTGCGCGCGACGCGGGCGCGCGTCTGCACGTCCTCGCCCCAGTGGGTGCGAACGGCTACCGGCAGCGCCCAGCCCCCGCCCAGGGCGTGCGGCTGTTCCTTGCCGCGCAACTGCTCGAAAACGCACGGCAACTCCGCTTCCAGCGCCTCCTCGGCCACGGGCCCGTGCAGGGTCTCGCCGGCGGGCACCGGATTGCGCGCCAAGGCCTCGTCCACGATGGCGCGGTACAGCGAGGCCGGCGGAACGGCGGCACTGCGCCCGTCGAGCCGCGTGTCCACGCGCATGGCCGCATCGCTGCCGTCCACGCGCCGTGCGCCGATCTGCGCCTGCAGGCCGCGCACGTGGTCCAGGTCGGCCGGCGTGTCGTCCACCAGGATGCGGCCGATGATCCACACGTCATCGCCGGGCGCCGCGATCACTTGCGAGACGCCCTCCGGCACCGTGCCACGCCAGCCCGGGCCGTGCACGAGCGTGCGCTGGCGGCGATTGCCGGTGGTGCGGCGGCCCACGTAGGCGAAAGGATTGGTCCAGGCGTCGAGCAGGCCCAGCGTCCAGTAGCGATCGCCCATGTCGGGAGTGTCGATCACGACCGGGCCCTCGGAGAGGTCCAGCCAGGCATTGCTGTACACCGTGTCGTTGTTCGGGCTCACCACCTCGCGGTCGTCGGGGCCGAGCCGGCGATGCGTGTGGGTGAACTGGTTGACCCAGCGCATGCGGGAAGCGCGGTCCTCCGCGGCGAAGCCCAGGGTGGGATGGCGCCGTGCCGTCGTCGCCGCGCGCATGCGCATCATCTCGAAGACGGGCAGCGTCTGGACGATCGCGGCATGGGTTGCCGCTTCGCAGGTCACGAGTGGGGAGTGGGTAGAAAGATCCATGGTGTTCAGGCGACGACGCGGTCTTGGCGCAAGGCAGCGATTTCTGCTTCGGAATAGCCGGCTTCGGCGAGGATGGCTGCGCCGTCGGCGCCGCAATCGGGGGCGGCGGCGGGAGCGGGTCGCGGTGCATCGCCCAGCCGGTAAGGCAGGCCGAGCGCCCGGTAGTTCTGGCCGTCCGCCGAGGCGGCTTCGACCAGGATGCCGCTGGCGGCGACGTCGGGGCTGGCCAGCACTTCGCGGTAGCTGCGCACGGCACCGGTCACGATCTGGTTGCGTCCGAGCAGTGCCACGCACTCCTCCGTGCTGTAGGAAGAGAGGCACTCGCGCAGCACCTCGCGCAGGGCCGCGCGGTGGGCCACGCGTTGCGCGTTGCTGCAGAAGCGGGGATCGGCTATCAGCTCCTCCCGGCCCATCACGCGGCAGAAGCGCTGCCAGTGGTCCTCGGCATACGCGGACAGCACGATGTGGCCATCGCGCGTGGGCACCACGTCGGCCGCGGGCGCGTTGTGAGGCTGGCCATCGCCGATCCGCGTGGGCTCGGGCGCGCCGCCCAGGTATTCGCACCAGGTGGCGGCCTGGAGGTGCATCGCGGTTTCCAGCAGCGATACCTCCAGGGTCTCGCCGGTGCCGCTGCGCTCGCGGCCGTAGAGCGCCGCCAGCACCGCCTGGGCACCAAGGTGGGCAGAAGCGGCGTCGACGATGGGCACGCCCACCTTCTGTGGCAGCCGGTCCGGTTCGCCCGTGACGGACATCAGGCCGCTTTCGGCCTGCGCGGCGATGTCGTAGCCGGGCCGCGCGCGCGAAGGGCCGCTGCTGCCGAAGCCGGAGATGGACAGGTAGATGATCCGCGGATGCCGCGCCCGCACTTCGGCCGGCCCCAGGCCCAGCTTGTCGACGACGCCGGGACGCAGGTTCTGGATCACGACGTCGCTGCGGGCGATCAGGCGCAGGGCGATCGCCCGGCCGGCTTCGCTCTTGAGGTCGAGGGCGATGGAACGCTTGCCGCGGTTGTAGGCGCGGACCATGGATTCGCCGTAGCGGCCGATATGCCGGGCCTGGTCGCCGGCAAGGGGCTCGATCTTGATCACGCTGGCGCCCAGTTCGCCCAGCACCATGGCCGCACCGGGCCCCGCGATGTACTGGCCGAAATCGATCACGCGCACCCCGGCCAGCGGGGTGGCGGGCGAGCGGGTGCCGGCGGAGGAAGGGACAGGCATGGAACGCACGATAGAGGCGGCTACGATTGCTGAAAAGTCAATAATCCTGATGCCGTGATCGCTGCTGGTGATCGCCCGATGCAGTGGTGCGCGGCCCGTCCATGAAGCAAAGCCCCGATTACCTGGTGCGCCGGCTGCGCCTGCGCCATCTCGAACTGCTGGTGGCGCTGGCCGACGCCGGCACCATGCGTGCGGCGGCCACGCGCCTGCACCTGAGCCAGCCGGCACTCAGCAAGATGCTGGCCGAGGTCGAGTCCGGCTTCGGTGCCCGCCTGTTCGAGCGCAGCCCGCAGGGCCTCGCAGCCAATGCACTGGGCGCCGCGGTGACCTATCGCGCGCGCGTGATCCTGGGCGAGCTGGCGCGCGGCAAGGACGAGGTCGACGCCTTGCGCACCGGAGCGGAGGGTGTGTTGCGCCTCGGGACGCTGTCGGTCACAGCCGCCGTGCCCCGGGCCGTGGTGCAGTTGCGCCGGCGCGTGCCCGGCGCGCGCGTCCAGATCCAGGAGGGACGGGTGCGGGAGCTGATCCAGCGGCTGTTGCATGGCGAGCTCGACTGCGTCTTCGGGGCCATCACGCCGGAAGTGCTCGCGAGCGACCTCCTGCCGCTGCTGCAACCGGAAGTGCTGCTGGAGGACGAACTGTGCGTCCTGTGCAGCACTGGCCATGGGCTGGCGCGCAGCCGCCGTGTGCGCTGGGGCGACCTGCAGGCGCAGCCCTGGGTGGCGCCGCCGAAGGACACGCTGGTGCGCCAGGCCCTGATGACTGCGTTCCTCAACGAGGGCCTGGAGCCGCCGCAGCCGGTGATCGAAGTGGTGTCGTCCGTGACGCTGGGAAGCGTGCTGCGCATGGATGCATCGCTGCTGGGAGCGGTGCGCTTCGACCATGCACGCGACGAACTGGACCGCGCCGGCGTTCGCCGCCTGGCCGTGGCGCCGGTGGTGGCGTTGCCTGCCCTGGGCCTCTACACGCGGCGCGCCGCCGAAGGCCCGGCACCGCTGGTGCAGGCCTTTGCCGACGCGATCCGGCGCGTGGGAGTGCGGGCGCGCCGTGCGGGCACGCGTTGAGCGTGGGGACGCGGCGAGGCGTCCTCCTCGCTCAAGGCACCCTGGACGAGCGCTCCACCTGGCACGCCATGCTGGCTTCGACGGCGCAAGGGCCGGCGTCGACGGACCTCACCATCGGGGTGCAGCCGGCCAGATGCACGAGAGCCCACAAGCCGAGCGCGATCAACGGGGTTCGCATGGGCCCCTCCTTTCGCAGGGATGCGTTGCGGCGCCATTGTGCCTTCGGGGCCCGGGGCCGTACATGGGTGGGCCGCTTACGCCGTCTCGCCCCCGCGGCGCTGGAGAAAGGCTTCTTGCCGGGCCCCCACCGCGTCGGCCGGCTCCCCCACCAGCTGGCGGTAGACGGAAGGCGCGGTGGCGCCTTCCGTGTTCACCACGAGGACGCGGGCGTCGCGTCCCAGGCCCACCCGGGATGCGAGCTCGGGGGCTTGCACCAATTGCAGGAGCGCTGCGAGTCCTGCTGCACCGGACTCTCCGGCAACGATGGGCAAGTCTCCCCCGTTGCCGCGGGCGAGCCTGCGCATGGCGGCCACGGCGGCATCGTCGCCGAGGGTCATGAACCAGTCGGCGCCCGGCTCGAGGAAGCGCCAGGCGAGCGGGGACGTTTCGCCGCAGGCGAGGCCGGCCATGACGGAATCCACCGAGCCCGTGGCCTTCGCGGGCCGGCCTTGCAGCGCGCTCTGGTACAGGCAGTCGGCCTGCTCGGGCTCGACGACCACGACGGAGGGCCGCCTTGCGCCGCAGGTCTCCCAGAAGTAGCTCACGATGGCGGCAGCGAATCCGCCCACGCCGCCTTGCAGGAAAACGTGGGTCGGGGGCGCGGAATCCGCCAGGCTCTCCACGATCTCGGCGGCGATGGTGCCGTAGCCCTGCATCACGTCGCGCGGGATGTCCTCGTAGCCTTCGTACGAGGTGTCCGAGACCACGTGCCAGCCTTTCGCGGCGGCGAGGCGCGCGGCCTCCGCGACGGAATCGTCGTAGTTCCCCGTGATCCGTACGATCTCGGCGCCATAGGCTGCGATCGCCTGCTCGCGCTCCGCGCTGACGTGCGCATGCAGCACGATCACGCAGCGGCAGCCCAGGCTGCGCGCCGCCGCGGCCAGGGCGCGGCCGTGGTTGCCGTCCGTGGCGCTGATCACCGTGAGCTCGCGCAGGAGCCCACGGTGCCTGCCCGCGAACAGCGCCTGCGCGTCCAGCTGCTCGTGCGGCCACATCCGCAGGACCAGCCGCACCAGGGCGATCGGCGCTCCGAGCGCCTTGAAGCTGCCCAGGCCGGAACGCACCGATTCGTCCTTCAGCAGCACCTGGCCGAGGCCCAGTTCCTGCGCGAGTCCCTCCAGCGCATAGAGAGGCGTGGGGCCGGGTCGGAGGGCCTCCCAACAAGAGAGCCACCGCCTGCTCTCCTGTGCCCCGGCGACCGACAGGATCGCCTGCAGCGGTGCGGGGTAGCCCGTACGGGTGGCGCGTGGATTGGCAAGCAGCATGGGATCTTTCCGGTGATCGCGGCCGCCATGCTAATAGGCGGCCCCGCGCCGCGCGCGCTTTTCCGCCATAGTCGCCGCATGCACATCCAAAGCAACATCCCGGCGCGGCTCGATGCGCTCGCCTGGTCGCCCTGGCACTGGCGGGTGGTGTTCGCCCTGGGCGTGGCCTGGGTCCTCGACGGGCTGGAGGTCACCATCGTCGGCTCGGTCGGCAGCGTCCTCGAACGGCCGGACACGCTGGGCCTCACCGCCGCCCAGATCGGCTGGGCCGGCTCGGTGTACGTGGCGGGAGCGGTGGCCGGCGCGCTGCTGTTCGGCCGGCTGGCGGACCGCCTCGGGCGCAAGCGCCTGTTCCTCGTCACGCTGCTTGTCTATATGGGCGCGACCGTTGCGACGGCCTTCACCAACGGCTTCGGCGCCTTCGCCTTGTGCCGCTTCCTCACCGGCCTGGGCATCGGCGGCGAATACGCGGCGATCAATTCGGCCATCGACGAACTGATTCCGGCCCGGGTGCGCGGCCGCGTCAACCTTGCCATCAATGGAAGCTTCTGGATCGGTGCGGCGATCGGCGCGGTGGTGAGCCTGGTGCTGCTCGATGCGCGGGTGCTCGGGCCGCAGGGCTGGCGGGCCGGCTTCCTGCTCGGCGCGGTGCTGGCGGTGGCGATCCTGCTGGTGCGCCGCCAGGTGCCGGAAAGCCCGCGCTGGCTGATCGCCCAGGGCCGCACCGAGGAGGCGCGGCGGATCGTGGCGGCGATCGAGCGCGAAGCCGGGGCGGGGCAGGGCAGTGCGCCCGAGCCGGCCGCCCACGCCAGCGTGCGCGTCGCCGGCGGCCACGCCGTGCCGTCGCTGCGCCAGGTGGCCCACGTGCTGCTGCGCCGCTACCGGCAGCGCAGCGCCGTGGTGCTGGCGCTGATGGTGTCGCAGGCCTTCTTCTACAACGCCATCTTCTTCACCTATGCGCTGGTGCTCACGCGCTTCTATGCGGTGGATGCGGCCCGCATCGGCCTGTACATCCTGCCCTTCGCGGCCGGCAACGTGCTGGGGCCCTTGCTGCTCGGCCCGCTGTTCGACCGCGTCGGGCGCCGCGTGATGATCACGGCCACCTATGCCCTGTCCGGCGTCGGCCTGCTGGCCACCGGCCTCGGCTTCGTCTCCGGCGTGCTCGATGCGACGACGCAGACGCTGGCCTGGTCGGGCGTGTTCTTCCTCGCCTCCGCCGCCGCCAGTTCCGCCTACCTGACTGTGAGCGAGGTGTTCCCCCTGCAGATGCGGGCCCTGTCGATCTCCATCTTCTATGCGGTGGGCACCGGCATGGGCGGCTTCGCGGCGCCGGCGCTGTTCGGCGCGCTGATCGAGACCGGCAGCCGCGAGAACGTGTTCATCGGCTACGCGGTCGGCGCCGCGCTGGTGATCGCAGCCGCGGCCGTGGCCTGGCGCTACGCCGTCGACGCGGAGGGCAAGCCGCTGGAACAGGTCGCCCCGCCGCTGGACCTCGATGCCTCATCGGGCGCGAGGCGGCAGGAAGTCTGACCTCGACGCCAGCGCATGCCGACGCAAGGGTGCGCAGCGCCTGCCCCCAGGCCGTGGCGCCCGCTGGCACGGCGCAGCCCCGGGCCGGGGCGATGCTTCTGCGCAATCGCACGCTGTCCTGGGGAAGATCCATGCGCCTCGTTCTCGCTTCGGCCGCCACCGTGATGCTGATCGCCGCCGCCGCTGCCGCGGCGACCTTCCATGCCGCACCGGGGCGCCAGGCCAAGGCCGCCGCCACCGACGCCGTGCCGGGCCTGGTGTGGCACAGCGGCACGGCCACGATGCGCCTGACGGCCCAACCCTGCCCCATCGATGAATTCGCGCGCGCGCTGGAACTCGAAGGCCGCGCGCCGCCGCGCGCCTACGTCGTGCAGCAGGGCAGCCGCCAGTTCACGGGCTGCTGGTCGAAGGACGTCGACGGCGACGTGATCACCATGGAAGTGAACCGCGAGCCGGGCAGCATTCCGATCAGCTGGTTCCACGCTTCGTAGCAGAACGAACGTCCGAAAACCGGCGGCACCTTGGTGCCGGTGAGTGGGTGACCCACGCCTGGGGAGGTTGGTTGCTTTGCCCCACCCCCCCTTGCCCCACATGCAACGAGCCGTTGCGAGGCCACGGCTGCACAAACCAACAGTCACATCGACCGACGCCCGGCAACGCGTCTTCGCCGGGCACGCGGCTTGCCCTGTGGAGTGGACCTGAAACCATCCACCTACAAGGCCTGCCCGTGAAAAGAGTTTTGATTTACTCGCACGACACCTTCGGTCTCGGCAACGTCCGCCGCATGCTGGAGGTAGCCCGTCACCTGGTGCAGACCTCCCCCGAGGTCACCGTGCTCCTGCTCACGGGCAGCCCGATGCTGCATGCGTTCCGCATCCCGCCGCGGATCGACTACGTGAAGCTGCCCTGCCTGGCGCGGGACACCACCGGCCGCTACAGCGCGCGTTCGCTGCCGCTGGACCTGCCGGACCTGGTGAAGCTGCGCGCCAACCTGATCCGCAGCGCGATCGTCGACTTTGCGCCCGACCTGGTGCTGGTGGACAAGAAGCCCTTCGGCGTGCAGGACGAACTGGCCGGAGCGCTGGAATCGTTCTCGCGTGCCCGGCGCCGGCCGCGCCTGGTGCTGCTGCTGCGCGACATCCTCGATAGCGCCGCGGCCACCTGCGGCGTGTGGCAGAAGAACGGCTACTACGAGGCCATCGCCGCCCACTACGACCAGGTGCTGGTGGTGGGCAGCCCCGACATCTTCGACCTGCGCCGCGAGTACGCCTTCCCGCCCTTCGCCGCGGCCAAGGTGCGCTATTGCGGCTACATCGCCCGCGAGGCGGCCAGCCGCCCCCGCGCCCACGTGCGCGCCTCGCTCGGCGTGGCGCCGCACGAGCCGCTGGTGCTCGTCACGCCCGGCGGCGGCGAGGACGGCTACCAGCTCGTCTCCACGGCGCTCGAAGGCCTGGCCCGCACGCCCGCGCACCGGCGTCCGCGCACCCACGTGGTCTGCGGCCCGGAGATGCCGGAGCACCAGCGCGCCGCCGTCGAGGCCGCCGCCGCGGCCATGCCCCAGGTCAGCGTGCAGGTCTTCTGCGACGACATGATGTCCCTGATGGGATCGGCCGACGTGGCCGTGACCATGGGCGGCTACAACACCGTCTGCGAGCTGCTCACGAGCGGCCGCCGCGGCGTGGTGGTGCCGCGCACCAAGCCCGGGCACGAGCAGTTGATCCGCGCCGAGCGCATGGCGCGCCACGGCCTGCTGCGCATGCTGCGGCCCGACGCGGCCTCGCCCGCCTCGCTGATGGCGGAGGTGCAGCACCAGCTCGATGCGCTGGCCCGCGCCGAGCCCCTGCCGCGGCTGCAGGCCATGCAGGGCCTCGAGAGCGTGGCCCGGTCGCTGCGCGAGCTGATGGGCCTCGAAGACGCGGGCGGCGACGACAGCGACGGGCCCACGCTGGAGCAGTTCGCCGCCGGCACGTCGGCAGGCTGGTCCGCCGGCGCGGTGGCGGTGACGCAATGAGCGCTGAGCC
>NZ_DASSVG010000336.1:0-5974 GCF_035706265.1 Ramlibacter sp.
GGGCGAGGCGGTGCCGAAGTTCTTCCGCCGCAAGCTTTCGCCGCACCAGATCGGCCTGCCCGACGTGCTGGCCAGCCTCGAACTGCTGGGGACCATGCCGGCCGACATCGTCGTGCACGGCGTCGAGCCGGCCTCGCTGGAGCTGGGACTCGCGATGACGGAGGCCGTGGCCGGGGCGGTGCCCCTGCTGGCGCAGCGGGCGGCGGCCGATCTGCAGGCGCGCGGCTTCGCGGTACGGGAGAAGTGACATGTGCCTCGCGGCCCCTTCGCGCGTGGTGGCGCTGGCGGAAGGCGAGGCCACCGTGGAGTGCTTCGGCCAGCGGCGCGAGGTGAGCCTGCTGCTGCTCGACGAGCCGGTGGCCGTCGGCGACTACCTGCTGGTGCAGGCGGGCGGCTTCGCCTTCGAGCGCATGGACGCGGCGGCCGGCGAGGCGGCCCTGGAAGCCATGCTCAAGTTGCTGGCGCAGGACGACGCGGTCTCGGCGCGGCGCTGGGGCAGCGCGTGAGGCCGGCAGCGGATCCCACGCGGGACGTGGAGGAGGTGTTCGGCCGCATCTGGCGCGAGCGCATGGCCGGCCTGCCGATCCTGAACCCGGCCCTCGCCGTGGAGGCGGTCGGGTTGCAACGCTGGAACGGCCATTGGCTGGGCCTGCTGGTCACGCCCTGGGCGATGAGCGTGCTGCTGCTGCCGGACGAGCCGGCGGCCTGGGTGAGCGTGCCGCCGCAGCAACGGCGCTTCGTGCACTTCCCCTTCGGCGCGCTCGCGTTCCTCGGCGGCGAGGAGCCGGGGCTGGGCGAGTACCAGACCTGTTCGCTGTTCTCCCCGATGGACGCCTTCGCCGACCGGGCCCAGGCGCGCGCGACGGCGCAAGCCTCGCTCGCCGCGCTGCTGGCGCCTGCGCCGGCCGAGCCGAAGCAGCCGCCGGAGCGCGCAGCCGCGCCGCCGCAAGGCGCGGTACCTTCGCGCCGCCGCTTCCTCGGACTCGGCGCCTGATGGTCGTCGCAACGTCGCCCCACCGACGCTTGATCTGGCGCAAGCCCTGCCGGAAAGCGCCTGCGTAGATTGGTCGCATGCGGCCGGGGCGGGGCTTCCATGCATGAAATGTCTCTTGCCGAAGGCGTGCTCGCGCTGATCGAGGACGCCCGGCGACGGCAGCCCTTCGCGCGCGTGCGGGCGGTGCAGCTGGAGATCGGGGCGCTGGCGGGGGTGGAGCCCGAGGCGATGCGCTTCTGCTTCGACGCCGTGACGCGCGGCACGGTGGCCGAGGGCGCGCGGCTGGAGATCCGCGGTGCGCCCGGGCAGGGCAGCTGCATGGGCTGCGGCGCGGTGGTGGAGATGCGCGAGCTGTACGGGGATTGCCCCCGCTGCGGCTCCGCGCAGGTGCAGGTGACCGGCGGGACGGAACTGCGAGTGAGCGAACTCGAAGTGGACTGAAGGAGCGACCATGTGCACGACATGCGGCTGCGGGCCGGGCGAGGTGGCGATCGAGGGCGCCGTGGCGGCGCCGCACGGGCCGGGGCAGCACGATCACGTGCACGCGCACGCACACGATCACCACCACGGCCACGAGCACCACCACGGGCACGAGCACGGCCACCATCACGCGCACGATCACGACCACCACGCCCACGCTCCCGGCACCAGCGCCAGCCGCATGGTGCAGATCGAGCAGGACATCCTGGCCAAGAACGACGCCTTCGCGGCCGAGAACCGCCGCTACTTCGCCGAGCTCGGCGTGTTCGCGCTGAACCTCGTCTCCAGCCCCGGCTCGGGCAAGACCACGCTCCTGTGCCGCACCATCGAAGCCCTGCGCGACCTGCCGGTCTCGGTGATCGAGGGCGACCAGCAGACCACCCACGACGCCGAGCGCATCCGCGCCACCGGCGCGCCGGCCGTGCAGGTCAACACCGGCAAGGGCTGCCACCTCGACGCCCACATGGTCGGCCACGCGCTGGAGCGGCTGCCGCTCGCCGCCGGCCAGCTGCTGATGATCGAGAACGTCGGCAACCTGGTGTGCCCGGCCGGCTTCGACCTCGGCGAGGCGCACAAGGTGGTGATCCTGTCCGTGACCGAAGGCGAGGACAAGCCGCTGAAGTACCCGCACATGTTCCGCGCGGCCGACCTCATGATCCTCAACAAGATCGACCTGCTGCCCTACCTGCAGTTCGACGTCGCGGCGGCCGTCGCCAACGCGCGCCGCGTGAACCCGGGCATCCGCGTGCTGCAGCTCTCGGCCACCACCGGCGAGGGCCTGGAGCCCTGGCTGGCCTTCCTGCGCCAGGGCGCACGCGCCGGCTGAGGCCCAGCGATGACCGCCGCCTGCCGCATTCACGTCACCGGAGTCGTGCAAGGCGTGGGCTTCCGGCCCTTCGTCTGGCGGCTCGCACAGGAACTGCACGTCGCCGGCTGGGTGCGCAACGACGCGGCCGGCGTGGAGATCGCGGCCGAAGGGCCGGCCGCGCAGGTGAGCGCGCTGCTCGAGCGCCTGCGCGCCGAGGCGCCCGCGCTGGCCCGCGTCGATTCGGTGCAGCGCGTCGATTCGGCGCCGCAGCGCTTCCGCGGCTTCGTGATCGCCGACAGCGCGGGCGGCAGCACCGCCACCGCCATCGGCCCCGACGTCGCGACCTGCCCCGAGTGCCTGGCCGAACTGTTCGACCCGCGCGGCCGCCGCTGGCGCCACGCCTTCATCACCTGCACCCATTGCGGGCCGCGCTACACGGTGACGCAGGCGCTGCCCTACGACCGCGGGCGCACCAGCCTGGCGCCGTTCCCGCTCTGTCCGGCCTGCGCCCGCGAGTACGGCGCGCCTTCGGACCGCCGCTTCCACGCCGAGACCACCTGCTGCCCGCAGTGCGGCCCGCGGCTGCGGTTGATCGACGACGAGGGGCCGGTGCCCGGCGACCCGATCGCGGCCACGCTCGAACTGCTGCGCGCCGGCCGCATCGTGGCGATCAAGAGCCTGGGCGGTTTCCACCTCGCCTGCGACGCGCGCAACGGCGAAGCGGTGGCCCGGCTGCGCCGGCGCAAGAACCGCGACGCCAAGCCCTTTGCCGTGATGGCGGCCAACGCCCAGAGCCTGGAAGGCATCGCGCAGGTGCCGTACCCGGCCCGCGAATGGCTGGAAAGCGCCGAGCGCCCGGTGGTGCTGCTGGATGCGATCGGCGAGGTCGACACCGTGCTGCCCGGCGTGGCGCCCGGCCTGCGCATGCTGGGGGCGATGCTGCCGGCCACGCCGATCCAGTTCCTGCTGTTCCACGAGGCGGCGTTGCGGCCGCCCGGAGTGGACTGGCTGCAGGCGCCGCAACGCCTGCTGCTGGTGATGACCAGCGCCAATCCCGGCGGCGAGCCGATCGTGCGCTCCAACGACGAAGCGCGCGAGCGCCTGGCGACGATCGCCGATGCCATCCTGGAGCACGACCGCGACATCGTCGCCCGCTGCGACGACAGCGTGCTGCGTCCGCAGGGCCGGTTGGGGCGCTTCGTGCGCCGCAGCCGCGGCTACGCGCCGGCCTCGTTGCGCCTGCCCGCCGCGGGGCCCTCCGTGATCTCCTTCGGCGCCCACCTGAAGAACGGCATCTGCGTCACGCGCGGCGACGAGGCCTTCCTCTCGCCCCACGTCGGCGACCTGGACAACGCCGCCACCTGCGAATTCCAGCAGGAGAGCGTGCAGCGCATGCTGCGCCTGCTGGAGGCGCGGCCCGACGTCGTCGCGCACGACCTGCATCCCGACGACCATGCGTCGCACGCCGCCCTCGCGTTCGCGGCGGAACACGGCCTGCGCACCCATGCCGTGCAGCACCACCATGCCCACATCGCGGCCACCTGCGCGGAGCACGGCTGGCGCGCCCCCGTGCTGGGGCTCGCGCTCGACGGCGTGGGCCTCGGCAACGACGGCACGGCCTGGGGCGGCGAACTGCTGGCGCTGCGCGGCGGCCGCTTCGAGCGCCTGGGCCACCTGCGGCCCCTGCCGCTGCCGGGAGGCGACCGCGCCGCCCGCCAGCCCTGGCGCATGGCCGCGGCGGTGCTGCACCTGCTCGGGAGGGGCCAGGAGATCGCGACGCGCTTCGCCGGCGAGTCCGCGGCCGCGTCGCTGTTCGAAATGCTGCTGCGTGGCGTGAACTGCCCACCGACCACCAGCATGGGGCGCGTGTTCGATGCCGCTGCCGGCCTGCTGGGCCTGTGCACGCACATGCAGTACGAGGCCGAGGCCGCCATGCGGCTGGAGCAGGCCGCCCGCGACCGGCCCTTCGCGCCCTTGTGGTGCGGCTGGCACGTCGACGACGACGGCGTGCTGGACCTGCTGCCCCTGCTGGCCTCGCTGGCGGACGAGCGCGACGCCCAGGCCGGGGCCACGCGCTTCCACGCCACGCTGGCCGCGGCGCTGGCCGACTGGGTGCGGCGCGCGGCGCAGGGCAGCGGCATCCGCACCGTCGCCTTCGGCGGCGGCTGCTTCCTCAATGCGCAGCTCTCGCTGCAACTGGCCGGGCGGCTGCAAGACGAGGGCCTGCGCGTGCTGCAGCCCGAGCGCCTGCCGCCGGGCGACGGCGGCCTCGCCGTGGGCCAGGCCTGGGTCGCCATGCAGGCGCTGGAAGGAGCGGCCTGAGGATGTGCCTGGCGCTGCCGGTCAAGGTGGTGGAGGTGGAGGGCGCCGGCGACTGGGCCACGGTGGACCTGGGCGGCGTGCGCAAGCGCATCTCGCTCGCGCTGCTCGATGGCGTGGAGGCGGGCGACTACGTGATCCTGCACGTGGGCTACGCGCTGACCAGACTCGATCCGGCGGAGGCCGAGCGGACCCTGGCCCTGTTCGCGCGGATGGAGCCGTGAAGTACATCGCGGAGTTCCGCGGCGGCGCGCTGGCGCGCACGCTGGCGCGCAGCATCGCCGCGGCGGTGCGGCCGGAGCGGCGCTACAGCTTCATGGAGTTCTGCGGCGGCCACACCCATGCGATCTCGCGCTACGGCCTGGCGGACCTGCTGCCGGCCAACGTGCGCATGGTGCACGGCCCCGGCTGCCCGGTGTGCGTGCTGCCGATCGGCCGCATCGACCTGGCGATCGCGCTGGCGCTGGAGCGCGGCGCGATGCTGTGCAGCTACGGCGACACCTTGCGCGTGCCCGCCTCCGGCGGCCTGTCGCTGCTGAAGGCCAAGGCGCGCGGCGCCGACGTGCGCATGGTCTATTCCACCCTCGACGCGCTGCAGCTCGCCCGCGAGCATCCGGAGCGCGAGGTGGTGTTCTTCGCCATCGGCTTCGAGACCACGACGCCGCCGACCGCACTGGCCATCCTGCAGGCGCAGGCGGAGGGCCTGGCGAACTTCAGCGTGCTGTGCTGCCACGTGCTCACGCCGGCGGCGATCAGCCACATCCTGGAGTCGCCCGAGGTGCGGCAGTGGGGCACGGTGCCGATCGACGGCTTCATCGGCCCGGCCCACGTCTCCACCGTGATCGGCAGCCGGCCCTACGAATTCTTCGCCGAGGAATACCGCAAGCCGGTGGTGATCGCCGGCTTCGAGCCGCTGGACGTGATGCAGGCGATCCGCATGCTGGTGCGGCAGGTGAACGAGGGCCGCTGCGAGGTGGAGAACGAGTTCGCGCGTGCCGTCACGCGCGAGGGCAACGTCAAGGCGCAGGACCGGGTGGCGCAGGTGTTCGAGCTGCGGCGCGAGTTCGAGTGGCGCGGCCTGTCCGTGGTGCCCTATTCGGCGCTGCGCATCCGCGGCGATTACGCGGCCTTCGACGCCGAGCGCCGCTTCGGCCTGCAGTACCGGTCGGTCCCCGACAACAAGGCCTGCGAATGCGGGGCGATCCTGCGCGGCGTGAAGCGCCCGCAGGACTGCAGGCTGTTCGGCACCGTGTGCACGCCCGACAACCCCGTGGGCTCCTGCATGGTCAGCAGCGAAGGCGCCTGCGCGGCGCACTACGGCTACGGCCGCTACAAGGACATGGCAACGAGCGATGGCTGAAGTGAAGCGCGGA
>NZ_DASSVG010000337.1:0-3750 GCF_035706265.1 Ramlibacter sp.
CGCGCCCGAAACCGCGAGCAGGGCCGAGGGGGCCTCGACGTCGATCACGCCCATCTGGCGCGCCCGCTCGGTGGTGGAGGGCGACTTGCTGTAGCCCACCACCCGCTTGACGAGCCCGGCGCGCTTCATGGCCAGGGCGAACGAGCCGCCCATCAGGCCGCACCCGATCAACCCCAGCTGCTCGAACATCGCTGCCATTCGTTCTTTTCTTCTTTACTCGCCGACGGGATAGGTGCCCAGCACCTTGTAGAAGGCGCAGATGGCCTGCAGGTCCTTCAGCGCCGCCGCCACGTTCGGCTGCGCGGGGTGGCCCTGCAGGTCGATGTAGAAATAGTATTCCCACTGGCCCGAGCGGGCCGGGCGGGATTCGAAGCGCGTCATGGAGACGCCGTGCTTCTTCAGCGGCACCAGCATGTCGTGCACGGCGCCCGGCCGGTTCGGCACCGAGACGATCAGGCTCACGCAGTCCTTGCCGGAGGCTTCCGGCGCCGCCAGCGTCTGCGGCAGGCAGATCACGGCGAAGCGGGTGCGGTTGAAGGCGTCGTCCTGGATCGCGTGGGCCGCGATGTGCAGGCCGAATTCGGTGGCGGCGCGCTCGCTGGCGATGCCGGCCCAGTTGGGGTGGGTGGCAGCGAGGCGCGCGCCTTCGGCGTTGGAGGCGACGGCGCGGCGCTCGGCCTCCGGCAGGTGCGTGTTGAGCCAGCCCTGGCACTGCGCCAGCGCCTGCGGGTGCGCCAGCACCACCTCGATGCCCTCGATCGCCGCCTGGCCCTTGCGCAGCAGGTTGTGGCGCACCAGCAGGCTGGTCTCGCCCACGATGTGCAGCGGCGTGGCGAGGAACAGGTCCAGCGAGCGGGCGATCACGCCCTCGGTGGAGTTCTCGACCGGCACCACGCCGTATTCCGCCGTGCCGGCGGCCGTGGCGCGGAAGACCTCGTCGATGCTCACGCACGGGATCTTCTCCATGCTCGCGCCGAAGAACTGGATCGCCGCCTGTTCGCTGAAGGTGCCGGTGGGGCCGAGGAAGGCGACGCGCTGCGGCGCCTCCAGCGCGCGGCAGGCGGACATGATCTCGCGCCAGATGTGCGCGATGTTGTCTTCCTTCAGCGGGCCGGGGTTGGCGGCCTGCAGGCCGTTGATCACCTGCGCCTCGCGCTCGGGGCGGAAGACGGGCGAACCTTCGTGGCGCTTGAGTTCGCCGACTTCGTTGGCCAGTGCGGCCCGGCGATTGAGCAGGGCCAGGAGTTCGCGATCGACCTGGTCGATGCTGGTGCGGAGCTCGGACAGCGTTTTGGGCATGGGAAGGGGCAACTATAGCGGGAGGTTACAGGCTGTCACTAGGGCGATGCCGTCGTCCCCCGCAGGCGGAATCGATCGAGTTTCCCACCGGCCCGGGAACGACGGAGTCGTTGTTACTTGCCCGTCACCTCTTCGCCGTCGCCGTTGCCCGCATCGTTCTCCACGATCCGCTGCAGCCCGCTCAGCTTCGAACCCTCGTCCAGGTTGATCAGCGTGACGCCCTGGGTGGCGCGACCCAGTTCGCGGATCTCGCTCACCCGGGTGCGCACCAGCACGCCGCGGTCGGTGATCAGCATGATCTCGTCCTCGGTGTGCACCAGGGTGGCGGCGACGACCTTGCCGTTGCGCTCGCTCTGCTGGATGGCGATCATGCCCTTGGTGCCGCGGCCATGGCGCGTGTACTCGGTGATCGGGGTGCGCTTGCCGTAGCCGTTCTCGGTGGCCGTCAGCACGCTCTGCGATTCGTCCTCGGCCACCAGCATGGCGATCACGCTCTGGGCGTCATCGAGCATCATGCCGCGCACGCCGCGCGCGTTGCGGCCCATCGGCCGCACGTCGTTCTCGTCGAAGCGCACCGCCTTGCCGCCGTCGGAGAACAGCATCACGTCGTGCTTGCCGTCGGTGAGCGCAGCGCCGATCAGGTAGTCGCCCTCGTCGAGGTCCACTGCGATGATGCCGGCCTTGCGCGGGTTGCTGAATTCGTTCAGCGCCGTCTTCTTCACCGTGCCCATGGAAGTCGCCATGAACACGTAGTGGTCGGCCGGGAAGCTGCGGAACTCGCCGGTGAGCGGCAGCACCACGTTGATCTTCTCGCCTTCGGCCAGCGGGAACATGTTGACGATGGGCTTGCCGCGCGAGCCGCGCGAGCTGGCCGGCACCTCCCACACCTTGAGCCAGTAGAGCCGCCCGCGGTTGGAGAAGGCGAGCAGGTAGTCGTGCGTGTTGGCGATGAAGAGCTGGTCGATCCAGTCGTCTTCCTTGGTCTGCGTCGCCTGCTTGCCGCGCCCGCCGCGCTTCTGCGCCCGGTATTCGTTGAGCGGCTGGCTCTTGATGTAGCCGGTGTGGGACAGGGTCACGACCATGTCCTGCGGCGTGATCAGGTCCTCGGTGGCCAGATCCTGCGGGTTGTGCTCGATCTCGCTGCGGCGCGCGCCGACCTTGGTCTGGCCGAACTCCTGCTTCAGCGCGGTGAGTTCCTCGCCGATGATGACCGACACGCGGGCCGGCTTGGCCAGGATGTCCAGCAGGTCGTCGATCTCGGCCATCACCTCGCGGTATTCGGCCACGATCTTGTCCTGCTCCAGGCCCGTCAGGCGCTGCAGGCGCATCTGCAGGATTTCCTGCGCCTGCGTGTCCGACAGGCGATAGAGGCCGTCGGCCTGCAGGCCGTATTCGCGTTCCAGCCCCTCGGGCCGGTAGTCGTCGGCGCTGATCACCGAGCCGTCCTCGCGGGCGCGGGTGAGCATCTCGCGCACCAGCGACGAATCCCAGCTGCGCGCCATCAGTTCCGCCTTGGCCACCGGCGGGGTGGGCGACTCGCGGATGATGCGGATGAATTCGTCGATGTTGGCCAGGGCGACGGCCAGGCCTTCCAGCACGTGTCCGCGCTCGCGGGCCTTGCGCAGGTTGAACACCGTCCTGCGCGTCACCACCTCGCGGCGGTGCTGCAGGAAGACGTCGACCAGGTCCTTCAGGTTGCACAGCTTCGGCTGGCCGTCGATCAGGGCCACCATGTTGATGCCGAAGGTGTCCTGCAGCTGGGTCTGCTTGTAGAGGTTGTTGAGGACGACCTCGGGCACCTCGCCGCGCTTGAGCTCGATCACCAGCCGCATGCCGGACTTGTCGCTCTCGTCCTGGATGTGGCTGATGCCCTCGAGCTTCTTCTCGTTGACCAGCTCCGCCATCCGCTCCTGCAGCGTCTTCTTGTTGACCTGGTAGGGGAGCTCGTCGACGATGATCGCGGTGCGCTGGCCGCGGTCGATCTCCTCGAAGTGCGTCTTGGCCCGCATCACCACCCGGCCGCGGCCCGTGCGGTAGCCTTCCTTCACGCCGGAGATGCCATAGATGATGCCGCCGGTGGGGAAATCCGGCGCCGGCACGATCTCCATCAGCTCGTCGATGGAGGCTTCCGGGTTCTTCAGCAGGTGCAGGCAGGCATCCACCACCTCGTTGAGGTTGTGCGGCGGGATGTTGGTGGCCATGCCCACCGCGATGCCGCCCGAGCCGTTGACGAGCAGGTTGGGCAGGCGCGAGGGCAGGACCAGCGGCTCCTTCTCGCTGCCGTCGTAGTTGGGCCCGAAATCGACCGTCTCCTTGTCGATGTCGGCCAGCATCTCGTGGGCGATCTTGGCCAGGCGGATTTCGGTGTAGCGCATGGCCGCGGCGTTGTCGCCGTCCACCGAGCCGAAGTTGCCCTGGCCGTCCACCAGCATGTGGCGCATGGAGAAGTCC
>NZ_DASSVG010000338.1:0-2095 GCF_035706265.1 Ramlibacter sp.
GCGCGCAGCGCCTGCCGGCCGGCGTCGACGATCTCGGCCGGGTCGGGCCGCTCGCCCAGCGCGCGCGCCACGAACAGCCGCTTGAGGCGCTCCGGCCGCGGCAGGCTGCCCGTGTGCGTGGTGAGGATGCGGCCGTCGCTCCGCTTCATCTGCTGCCCGCCGCGCGGCGCTACTTCAGGCGGCCGGTCTTCTGGTAGAAGCGCCGCTCGGCTTCGGCGTACTCGCCCAGGTCCTTGGGCAGGTTGCTCGAGTTCACCAGCTTGGGGTCGAAGAACACGCCGAACTTCCGGTACTCGGCGATGAGCTCCGGGTCCCGCATCGCGGCGCGGATCGAGGCGCCCAGCCAGGCCTTGCGGTCGGCCGGCGTGCCCTTGGGCACCACCGCGAAGCGGATCACCTGCCAGAGGTATTCGTTGCCGCCGAGGGCCTCGTTGAAGGTCGGCATGTCCTTGAGGAAGTCCATGCGCGCCGCCGAGGCGACCGCGAGCGGCGCCACCTTGCCGCCGTCGAGGTGGCCGCGGAACTCGGAGTAGAAGCCCTGCGCCACGTCGACGTTGCCGCCGACCAGCGCGCTGATGCCGGCGCCGCCGCCCTGGAAGGGCACGCGCAGGAACTTCGCCCCGGTCGCCGCCTCGATCTGCTCGACGATGTACTCCCACATGCTGCCCGGCACGGTGGCCACGCGCACGGTGCCCGGCTTGTCCTTCGCCGCCTGCACGATCTGCTTGATGCCGTAGCCCTTGTACGGGCCCTCGGTGCGGCCCACCCAGGTGAGCGCGTCGGTATTCAGGTAGCCGATCGGCTCGAGGTCCTCGAGCTTCCAGCGGCCCTGCGCGCGCAGCATCGCGTCGCCCCACACCAGGTTGGCCAGCACGCCGACGGTATGGCCGTCGGGCTTGGCCTGCGTCGCGAGGTAGGTGTGGCCCACCATGCCGGCGCCGCCGGTGCGGTTGTTGACGATGACGCGCTCGCCGCTGTGCTTCTCGACGTACTTGGCGAGCAGCCGCCCGGTGACGTCCATGCCGCCGCCGGCGGGATAGACCACGGTGAACTCGATCGGCTGCGCGGGGAAATCCTTCGGCTTGAGCTTGGCGAGCGCCGCATCCTGCGCGGCAGCCGGCATCGAGATCAGGGACGACAGGACTGCGGCAAAGGCAAGCTTCGCGAGCTTCATGGACTTCCCCCTCCTCCGGTTGGTCGGTTCTTGCGGCGGAACATCAGGGCGGCGAGCACCATGCTCGCCGCGAGCAGCAGCGCGGTTACCGGGCGCTGCAGCAGAATCATAGCGCCATCGGGCGACATCACCAGCGCCTGGCGCAGCGACTGCTCGAGCAGCGGCGCCAGCACGAAGGCGATGACGAACGGCGCCAGGTCGTACTCCAGCTTGCGCAGCAGGTAGCCGCCGACGCCGAACGCCAGCATCACCCACAGGTCGAAGACGTTCTTGTTGGCCGAGTACGATCCCACCACGCAAAGCAGCAGCACCACCGGGAACAGCACGCGGTAGGGCACGCGCAGCAGCTGCGCCCACAGCCCCACCAGCGGCAGGTTGAGCACCAGCAGCAGCACGTTGCCGACGTACATGCTGGCGACGATGCCCCAGAAGAGCTCCGGGCGCTGCGTCATGAACAGCGGCCCCGGCTGCACGCCCTGGATGATGAGCGCGCCGAGCAGCAGCGCGGTCACCGGGTTTCCCGGGATGCCGAGCGACAGCACCGGGATGATGCTGCCGGCCACCGCGGCGTTGTTCGCCGATTCCGGGCCCGCCACGCCCTCCACCGCGCCCTTGCCGAAGCGCTCGGGATGCTTCGAGATGCGCTTCTCCAGCATGTAGGACATGAACGAGGCGGTCACCGGCCCGCCGCCCGGCACCAGGCCGAGCAGGAACCCCAGGCCGCTGCCGCGCATCATCGGGCGCCACGACGCCTTCCAGTCGGCCGCCGTGGGCCAGAGCCCGCGGATGCGCTCGGCGAGCACCGTGCTCGTCGCCAGCGTCTCGACGTTGAACAGCACTTCGGCCAGGCCGAACAGGCCGATGACCACCGACAGCAGGTCGATGCCGGCGCCCAGGTTCACCGAGCCGAAGGTGAAGCGC
>NZ_DASSVG010000339.1:0-2562 GCF_035706265.1 Ramlibacter sp.
GCGTTGCTCGGGATCTCGCACATCATGATCACCTTGAGCTCGTCCTGCCCGCGCTGGAGGCCATGCTGCGCCAGCAGCTTCGTCACCCGCTCGGCCTGGCCCAGGGTGCGCACGAACGGCACCATCACCTGCACGTTGGTCAGGCCCATGTCGCGCCGCACCCGCACCAGCGCCTCGCACTCCATCTCGAACGCTTCCTTGAAGTCGTGGCTGATGTAGCGCGCGGCGCCGCGGAAGCCCAGCATCGGGTTCTCTTCCTCCGGCTCGTAGCGGCTGCCGCCAATGAGCTTGCGGTACTCGTTGGACTTGAAGTCCGACAGGCGCACGATCACCGGCTTGGGCCAGAAGGCCGCGGCGATGGTCGCCACGCCTTCGGCCACCTTGTCGACGTAGAACGCGCGCGGCGAGGCGTGGCCGCGGGCGACCGACTCCACGGCCTTCTTCAGGTCCGCATCGACGTTCGGGTAGTCGAGGATCGCCTTCGGGTGCACCCCGATGTTGTTGTTGATGATGAACTCGAGCCGCGCCAGGCCCACGCCTTCGTTGGGCAGCTGGGCGAAGTCGAAGGCCAGCTGCGGGTTGCCGACGTTCATCGTGATCTTGGTCTTGATCGGCGGCATCGCGCCGCGCTTGACCTCGGTGATCTCGGTTTCCAGCAGGCCGTCGTAGATGTAGCCGGTGTCGCCCTCGGCGCAGCTGACGGTGACCAGGGTGCCGTCCTGCAGCACCTCGGTGGCGTTGCCGCAGCCGACCACCGCGGGGATGCCCAGCTCGCGCGCGATGATGGCGGCGTGGCAGGTGCGGCCGCCGCGGTTGGTGACGATGGCACTGGCGCGCTTCATCACCGGCTCCCAGTTGGGGTCGGTCATGTCGGTGACCAGCACGTCGCCGGGCTGCACGCGGTCCATCTCCGCGGTGCTGTGCACCAGCCGCACCGGGCCCGTTCCCACCTTCTGGCCGATCGCGCGGCCCTCGGCCAGCACGCTGCCCTTGCTCTTGAGTTTGTAGCGCGTCTCGGAGGTCTTGTCGCCCTGGCTCTTCACCGTCTCGGGGCGCGCCTGCAGGATGTACAGCTGGCCGTCGGTGCCGTCCTTGCCCCACTCGATGTCCATCGGGCGGCCGTAGTGCTGCTCGATCACCAGGGCGTAGCGGGCCAGTTCCAGCACGTCGTCGTCGGTGAGCGAATAGCGGTTGCGCTGCTCCAGCGGCACCTCCACGGTCTTCACCAGCTTGCCGCCCTGGGCCTTCTCGGCGTCGCTCGCGAACACCATCTGGATCAGCTTGGAGCCGAGGTTGCGGCGGATCACGGCCTTCTTGCCGGCCTGCAGCATGGGCTTGTGGACGTAGAACTCGTCGGGGTTGACCGCGCCCTGCACCACCGTCTCGCCCAGGCCGTAGCTGGAGGTGATGAAGACCACGTCGGGGAAGCCCGACTCGGTGTCGATGGTGAACATCACGCCGGCGGCGCCGAGGTCGGAGCGCACCATGCGCTGGACGCCGGCGGAGAGTGCCACGTCGGCGTGGGCGAAGCCCTTGTGCACGCGGTAGCTGATCGCGCGGTCGTTGTACAGCGAGGCGAACACCTCGCGCATCTTGTGCAGCACCTGCTCGATGCCGACCACGTTGAGGAAGGTCTCCTGTTGGCCCGCGAAGGAGGCATCGGGCAGGTCTTCGGCCGTGGCGGAGGACCGCACGGCGAAGCTGGCCTGCGCGTTCCCGGCGGAGAGCTTCTCGAATTCGGCACGGATCTCGCGTTCGAGCGCCGGCGGGAAGGGCTGGGCCTCGACCCAGGCCCGGATCTCGGCGCCGGCGGCCGCCAGCGCCCGCACGTCCTCGGTGTCGAGCGTCGCCAGGCGCTGCTGGATGCGCTGCGCCAGGCCGTCGTGCTTCAGGAATTCGCGGAAGGCATGCGCCGTGGTGGCGAAGCCGGTGGGCACGCGCACGCCATGGGGCAGCTGGGAGATCATTTCGCCGAGGCTGGCGTTCTTGCCGCCGACCACCTCGACATCGGACATTCTCAGGTTCTCAAACGGAACGACCAGGGCGGTCGCGTTGAAACGGGCTGACATGGTGGGAAGACTCCGGAAGTTGAAACCTGGCCTGCGCGTGCGCGCAACGGCTCATGCCCCGCCGATGGGCTTTGTGGTTGTTCGAATGGGCTGCGGCGGCTCATGGGCGCTGGAATTCGGATAATTCCGTCCATTGTAGGCGGCGGCCGGGCTGTTCCGGGCGGCGCCGCGAGGACTTCATGCCAACCCTGCACACCCGCACCGTTTTCTTCGTCTCCGACGGCACCGGCATCACGGCGGAAACCTTCGGCAACGCCATCCTGGCCCAGTTCGAGTTCAAGCCGCGCCACGTGCGGCTGCCGTTCATCGATTCGGTGGACAAGGCCCACCAGGTGGTGCGGCAGGTGAACCACACCGCGGAGTTCGAAGGCCGGCGGCCGGTCGTCTTCACCACCCTCGTCAACGTGGAGGTGCTGCAGGTGATCGAGGAAGGCTGCAAGGCCATGGTGCTGGACATGTTCGGCACCTTCGTGCGGCCGCTGGAGATCGAGCT
>NZ_DASSVG010000340.1:0-9343 GCF_035706265.1 Ramlibacter sp.
GTGATGGCGCTGATGGTGGGCGCGATGACCATCCACAACATCCAGCCGGGCCCGCAGGTGATGACCAGCAACCCGCAGCTGTTCTGGGGCCTGATCGCCTCGATGTGGATCGGCAACGCGATGCTGGTGATCCTGAACCTGCCGCTGATCGGCATGTGGATCAAGCTGCTGACGGTGCCCTACCGCTGGCTGTTCCCCTCGATCGTGCTGTTCTGCGCCATCGGCGTGTACTCGACGAACAACAACGTGTTCGACATCTGGATGGTGGCGATCTTCGGCATCGTGGGCTACCTGTTCATCAAGCTGGGATGCGAGCCGGCGCCGCTGCTGCTCGGATTCATCCTGGGCCCGATGATGGAGGAGAACCTGCGCCGGGCGCTGCTGCTCTCGCGCGGCGACTGGAGCGTGCTGGTCACGCGCCCGCTCTCCGCCGGCCTGCTGGCTGCCGCCCTGCTGCTGATCGTGATCGTGGCCCTGCCCGCGGTGAAGAGCAAGCGCGAGGAAGCCTTCGTCGAAGACTGAGCGCGCGCAACAAGCCCGCAAGAACGGCCCTCCGGGGCCGTTTTTTTGTTCCCCGCCCGGCCCGGCAGCCGTTAGCATGCGGGCCAACGTGCGCAACTCGACCGCGTCCCTCCTGTTCCTGCCCGTGCTGGCCGCGCTCGCGGGCTGGGCGTGGCTGACGGACTTCGTCACCATCCAGGGCGAATCCACCGTCTACACCGTGGCCTGCAGCGGCGGCGAATGGCGCGAAGCCACCTGCACCGGCCAGCTGGCGCGCGCCGACCGCTTCCGCTTCCGGGCGCTGCCGCGGCGCCACGAGGTGCTGTTCTGGACGCTCGGCAAGTCCGAGCCCTCGGGCCGCTTCACCGGCTGCGAGATCGAGGACGGCCGCAACTGGATCTGCCCGCCCGGCGCGGAGGCGCCGCGCACCATCACCCTGGCGCTGGTGCGCGGGCAGGCGCTGCACGATCCGACCGGCCACACCCAGGCCTTCCGCGCCGTCGCCAAGTGGCGCTGGATCCTGCTCGGATGGGGCCTGCCCATGGGGCGCTCGGCCGACTACTGAGGCATCCGATGCACCAGCCTTCCGCCCATCCCCAGAGGGTGGCGCTGCACAACGAGATCCACGCCCGGCCGCCGGAGGCGATGGCGGCGCCCCTGGCCTTGTCGCACTTCGTCATGCTGGGCGACGGCGGCGGGCGCGAGGCGAGCCGCGCCCACCTGGCGGCGCTGCTGCGCGACCACCACCTGCCGCTGCCGGACGCGCAGGGCACGCACCTGCGGCTGGACGTGGGCGGCTTTCGCGTGCGCTGGGAGCTGCACACCGAGTTCGTGACCTGGACCTTCTCGCGGCCCTTCGATGCCGAAGGCTTCGGCCGGCAGGAGCCGGTGCCGGCCGCGCAGGCCGTGCCGCAGGAGTGGTTGGCCGCGCTGCCGGGGCAGATGCTGCACGCGCTGCACCTGTGGGTGCTGCCGGGCGAGCCCGACGCGCAGGACGTTTCGCTCACCCGGCACGTGCTGCACGAGGAGACGCTGGTCGGCGCCACCGTCTCCGGCGGCCACGCGCGCGTGTTCACCGATTTCGCCCTGCATGCCGACGGCGGCTCGCGCATGGTGCTGCTGGCCGGGCAGCTGCCGCCGCGCCGCCTGGGCCGGCTGGTGCAGCGGCTGCTGGAGGTGGACACCTACCGCATGGCGGCGCTGCTGGGGCTGCCGGCCGCGCGCGAATCCGCCACCTTGCTGGCGGTGGCCGAGGGTGAACTCGCCGCGCTGGCCGAGGCGATCCGCGTCGCCGGAAGGCACGAGGAGCCGCAGTTGCTGGACCGGCTGACGCGCCTGGCGGGGCAGGTGGAGAGCCACTACGCCGCCACGCACTCCCGCTTTTCCGCCAGCGCCGCCTACTTCGAGCTGGTGGACCAGCGCCTGGCCGACATCCACGAGCAGCGCCTGCCGGGGCTGCAGACGCTGGGCGAGTTCTTCGAGCGGCGGCTGTCGCCGGCGCGCGCCACCTGCGCCTGGGCGGTGCGGCGGCAGGACGCGCTGTCGCAGCGCGTCTCGCGCATCAGCAACCTGCTGCGCACGCGGGTGGAGATCGAGCAGCAGCAAAGCAGCCAGGCCCTGCTCGCCACCATGAACCGCCGACAGGACCTCCAGTTGCAGTTGCAGGCGACGGTGGAAGGCCTCTCGGTGGCGGCGATCACCTACTACATCGTCGGCCTCGTGAGCTACCTGGCGAAGGGCGCGGCGGCCATCGGCTGGCCCTTCAGCCCCGAGGCAACGGCCGCTTGCGCGATCCCCTTCGTCGCCGGCGGCGTGTGGCTGTCGCTGCGGCGGCTGCACGCGCGCCTGCTGGCACACCGCTGACGCGCACGGCGGCCGTGCAGGGCACCCGCACGCGCGCTGCGTATCATCGCGGCTTCATTGCAATCGAGGCGACACCACATGAAGCTGGGCATCACGGGCAAATGGGCGCTGGTCTGCGGCGCCAGCAAGGGACTGGGATATGGCTGCGCGCTGGCGCTGGCGCGCGAGGGCGCGCACGTCGCGATCGTGGCGCGCGGCGCCGAGGCGCTGCAGGCGGCGGCCGAGCGCCTGCGCCAGGACCCCGAGGTGCCGCAGGGCACGCAGATCGAGCCGATCGCGGTGGACATCACCACGCCGGAAGGGCGCGCCAAGGTGTTCGCCTTCCGCAAGGACTGGGACATCGTCGTCACCAATGCCGGCGGCCCGCCGCCCGGCGACTTCCGCGACTGGGACCGCGAGGCCTGGATCAAGGCGGTGGACGCCAACATGCTGACGCCCATCGAGCTGATCAAGGCGACGGTGGACGGCATGGCTGCCCGCGGCTTCGGCCGCATCGTCAACATCACGTCGAGCGCGGTGAAGGCGCCGATCGACATCCTGGGCCTGTCCAACGGCGCGCGCAGCGGTTTGACCGGCTTCGTGGCGGGCGTGGCGCGCACCAGCAAGCTGGCTTCCAGCAACGTGACGATCAACAACCTGCTGCCGGGCGTGTTCGACACCGACCGCATCAAGACCACGCTGGAAGGCAGCGCCAAGAAGACCGGCAAGTCGGTGGAGGAGATGCGCCAGCAGCGCATGAGCACGATCCCCGCGCGCCGCTTCGGCACGCCCGAGGAATTCGGCACCGCCTGCGCCTTCCTGTGCAGCGCCCAGGCCAGCTACATCACCGGCCAGAACTTCCTGATCGACGGCGGCGCGTACCCGGGGACGTATTGAGCCCGTAGTGAAGACCAAATAGCCGGACGCAGAGGACGCGAAAGATACGCAGAGGACGCAAAAAAGACAAAGAAAACTATTGAAGGTTTTCTTTTGCGTCCTCTGCGTACCCTTTGCGTCCTCTGCGTCCGGAAGTCTGGCTTTCCTACCGCCGCGACGAGACCACGATGCCGGCCACGATCAGCACGAAGGCCAGGGCGTGGAACAGGTGCGGGGGCTCACCCAGGAAGGTGGCGGAGAGCAGCGCCGCGAACAGCGGCGTGAGGTTGGAGAAGAAGCCCGCGATGTTGGGCCCCACGCGCTGCACGCCCAGGCCCCAGCAGCGGTAGGCCAGGATCGCCGGGCCGATCGCCACGTAGGCCAGGGCGGCCGCCAGCGGCCAACCCCACTGGATCTGCTGCGTCGTCACCGCCGTCTCGGCGGCCGCGAACAGCCCCGACCACGCCACCCCCGGCACCAGCTGCGCCACCAGGAAGCCGGCCCAGTCCGAGCGCACCTCGGGCGGATCGCCGGGGCGGGTGAGCAGCCAGCTGTAGAGGGACCACGACGCGGTGGCGAGCAGCATGTAGAGGTCGCCCGGCACGAAGTGCAGGTGGGCGAGCTGCTTCACCTCGCCGCGGCACAGCACCACCAGCACGCCGGCGATGGAGAGGGCGGCGGCCACGAGCTGCCGGCCCGTGATGCGCTGGTGGAAGAACAGCGCGCCCAGCCCCAGCATGAAGAAGGGCATGCTGGAGGCCACCAGCGTCACGTTGATCGGCGTGGAGGTCCGCACCGCCATGTACTGCAGCGCGTTGTAGCTGCCGATGCCCAGCAGGCCCAGCACGGCGTAGCGGTGCATGCCCGGCCAGATCGGGCTGCCGCGCCGCAGCAGCCGCCAGGCGAAGGGCAGCAGCAGCACGAAGGCGCAGGCCCAGCGCAGGAAGTTGAGCGCCATCGGCGGCACCAGCGGCACCACCATGCGGCCCACCACGGCATTGCCCGCCCACAGCATCGGCGGGACGCACAGCAGCAGCGCGGTGGAAAGCGTCAGGCGGTGGGTCATGGGCAGGGCGCGACTTTACGCCCGCGGGTATCTCCCGCGCTGAGGCGTTGCTGACGGATTCGTGGCAGGATGCGCGGCATTCTTCAAGCCACAACGCAAAGGAGACACCATGGTCAAGGCAGTCCGCATCCGCCAGCATGGCGGCCCCGAGGAGATGGAACTGGTCGACGTCGAAGTCGGCCAGCCCGGCCCCGGCCAGATCCGCATCCGCCACAAGGCGATCGGCCTCAACTTCATCGACGTCTACCAGCGCACCGGCCTCTACAAGATGGAGATGCCGCTCACGCTGGGCATGGAAGCCTCGGGCATCGTCGAGGCGGTGGGCGAGGGCGTCACGCACCTGAAGGCGGGCGACCGCGCCGCCTATGCCAGCCATCCTCCCGGCTCGTATTCGGAAGAGCGCGTGATGCCGGCCAAGAACGTCTGCAAGCTGCCCGACGCGATCAGCTTCGAGACCGGCGCGGCCATGATGCTCAAGGGCCTGACGGCGCAGTACCTGCTGAAGCGCACGCAGCCGCAAGGCGGCCTGCAGCCCGGCGACTTCGTGCTGTTCCACGCCGCCGCCGGCGGGGTGGGCCTGATCGCCGTGCAGTGGGCCAAGGCCATGGGCCTGCGCCTGATCGGCACCGCGGGCAGCGACGCCAAGTGCGAGCTCGCGAAGTCGCTCGGCGCCGAGTTCATGATCAACTACAGCAAGGAAGACTTCCTCCCCCGCGTCAAGGAGATCACCGGCGGCCAGGGCGTGAAGGTGGTCTACGACTCGGTGGGCAAGGACACCTGGGACAAGTCGCTCGACTGCCTGCGGCCCTTCGGCCTGATGGCGAGCTTCGGCAACGCGTCGGGGCCGGTGCCGCCGTTCGCGCCCGGCATCCTGGGCAACAAGGGCTCGCTGTACGTGACGCGGCAGACGCTGTTCACGCACATCGCCACCCGCGAGGCCAACCAGCAGATGGCCGACGACCTGTTCGAGGCCGTCACCAGCGGCAAGGTGCAGATCCGCATCGACCAGCGCTTCCCGCTCGCGCAGGTGCGCGAAGCCCACCAGGCGCTGGAGGCGCGCAAGACCACCGGCTGCACGATCCTCACGGTGTGATGCAAGGAGCCTGGGCCCCCAGGCTCCCGGGCGCGCTGCGGCTGGCCCCGGCGTGGCGCGCGCACCTGCACGCGGCGGCCGATTGCCCGCCGCGGCGCCCGCGCGTGGCGCTGGCCTGGCGCGGCGAGCGCATCGGCTCGGTCGAGCCGGACCTGTTCGAGCGTGCCGGGCTCGCGGGCGGTTCGCTGGTGCGCTGGCTGGATGCGCAGGCCGCATGGGAAGTCGCTGGCGAGCTCACGCCGTCTCTCGCGCAGCTCGCCTTCGTGCTGCGCGAGCGCGGGCTGGCGCACACCTGGCGCGACGAGCAGCTCGCGGTGCGCAGCGAGGCGGGCGCGCTGCTCGGGACCGTGGAGCGCGCCGTCGTGCGGCCACTGGGCATCGCGACCCAGGCGGTGCACCTCGTGGCTGTGGATCCGCGCGGCGGGCACTGGGTGCAGCAGCGTGCCTTCGACAAGCCGACCGACCCGGGCCTGTGGGACACCTTGATGGGTGGCCTGGTGCCGGCGCGCGATGCGATCGAGGACGCGCTGGCGCGCGAGACCTGGGAAGAGGCGGGCCTGCGGCTCGAGCAGTTGCAGGAGCTGCAGTACGGCGGCCGCACGCTCACGCGCCGGCCCTTCCGCGAGCAGGCGCACGGCTACGTGGTGGAAGTGATCGACTGGTACCGCTGCACCTTGCCCGAAGGCGTCGAGCCCGCGAACCAGGATGGCGAAGTCGCGGGCTTTCGCTGCATGGCGCCGGAGGAGGTGGAGGTGCTGCTGCAGCAGGAGGCGTTCACGATCGACGCATCGCTGGTGCTCGAGGCGGCGTTCGGCGGCTGACGCTGGCCCGCGGGGCCGCCCCAGGCGACCCGCTATGATGGCTCGACCGTCAACCCAGGAGGCGTTTTGCTGTACACGTGCTCACCGGATTGCACCGACCCGCGGCACCGGCACGCCGCAGCGGCCCGCTCCGCCCACCTGAAGGCCCCCTCGCTGCGCGCCGCGGCGTCGCGCGTGGTGGCCCGCGGCCGCCGGGGCAGGACGCAGGTGGTGGACCTGCACTGCCACTATCTCAATCCGGACGTGAGCGCGAAGACGGCGCACCTGGACGCGGCGCAGCACGATCCCGCCGCCATCTTCGCCGACGACCTCACCCGCGTGACCAACGCGCGGCAGCTGAAGATCCGCACGCCCAAGCTCACGCGGGTGGAGCAGCGCCTGAAGGACATGGACCGCATGGGCGTCGACGTGCAGGCGGTGTGCCCCGCGCCCTCGCAGTTCTTCTACTTCGCCCCGCCCGATGAGGGCGCACAGCTCGCGCGCGAGGTGAACGAGGGCATCGCGAAGCTGGTGGCGCAGACGCCCGAGCGCTTCGTCGGCCTCGGTTCGGTGCCGCTGCAGGACGCGGCGCTGGCCGTGCGCGAGCTCGATCATGCGGTGAATGCACTGGGATTGCGCGGCGTCGAGATCTGCACCAACGTCAACGGCCGCAACCTCACCGACACGGAGCTGGGGCTGGAGAAGTTCTTCGCCCGCGCCGAGGAGCTGGGCGTGCTGCTGTTCCTGCACCCCACCGGCTACACCCAGGCCGACCGGCTCACGCACCACTACTTCAACAACGTGATCGGCAACCCGCTCGATTCCACGGTGGCGGTGTCGCACCTGATCTTCGACGGCACGATGGCGCGCCACCCGAAGCTCAAGGTGCTGGTGGCGCACGGCGGCGGCTTCGTCGCGCACTACTGGGCGCGCATGGACCACGCGTGGCGCGCGCGGCCGGATTGCCGCACGGTGATCAAGCGGCCGCCGTCGAAGTACCTGGAGAAGTTCTTCTTCGACACGGTCACGCACGACCCGCAGCTGCTCAAGCACCTGGTGGAGCGCTTCGGCGCCGAGCAGGTGGTGCTGGGCACCGACTATCCCTACGACATGGGCGAGGAGGATCCGCTGGGCCTGCTCGCGCAGGTGAAACGCCTGCCCAAGGCGCAGCGCGACCTGATCGCGGGCGGCAACGCGGCGCGGCTGCTGAGGCTGAAGTGACCATGAACGCGGCTGCCCAACCCTTCGACGCGCGCGCGCTGCGCCAGGTGCTCGGCGCCTTCGTGACGGGCGTGACCGTGATCACCACCCTCGACCGCAACGGCAAGGCGCACGGCCTCACCGCCAACTCCTTCAGCTCGGTCTCGCTCGATCCGCCGCTGATCCTGTGGAGTCAGTCGCGCAGCGCGCCCAGCCATCCCGTGTTCCGCGAAGCCGAGCGCTTCGTGGTCAACATCCTGGCCGACGACCAGATCGAGGTGGCGAACCGCTTTGCCCACGCCGGCAGCGACAAGTTCGCCGGCTGCGTCACGCGTGCGGGCCTGGGCGGCGTGCCGCTGATCCAGGGTTGCGCCGCCTGGCTCGAATGCCGGCGCATCGACAGCTTCCCGGGCGGCGACCACCTGGTGTTCCTCGGCCAGGTGGAGCGCATCGAGCGCACGGCGATGCAGCCGCTGGTGTTCGGCGGCGGCAAGTACCTCGTCGCGCAGCCGCACGACCTGGGGCTGATGGCCACGCCGGGCGGCACCAACGTCGCGCGGCTGAAGGCCGTGCGGCTGGCCACGCGGGCGCTGGTGGAGCTCTCGGACGACCTGGACGAGACGCTGGGCCTGGGCGTCTGGGGCAACAAGGGCCCGACCATCGTGCGCTGGGAGGAGGCGAGCGAGCCCGTGAGCGACAACCTGCGCACCGGCCTCGTGCTGCCGGTGCTCACGTCGGCGACGGGGCTGGCCTTCGCGGCCTGGCTGCCGCGGCAGATCACGCAGCCCTTCATCGAGGAGGAGCTCGCGCAGGGCCTGGACCTGGTGCGGGTGGAGCAGGAGTTGGCGCAGGCGCGCGCCAGCGGCATCGTGCGCCTGGTGGGCTCAGACCGCTTCACCGACCTGTACGGCACCAGCATCAGCGCGGCCAGCGTGCCGGTGTTCGACGACAGCGGCCAGATGGTGCTGGCGCTGACGGCGATCGGGAGCTCGCAGCGGATCGATTTGAGCGACGGCAGTCCGCTCGTGACGGGCCTGCGCCATTGCGCCGCCGCCCTGTCGTTCCGCCTGGGCGGCCGCAGTCCGGCGCAGGTGGCGTCGAACGATCCGGTGCAGGCGGTGTGAGGTCGAACATCCGGTGCAGGCGGTGTGAGGTCGAGCGATCCGGTTCAGGCGGTGTGAGGTCGAGCGCGGTGCGGATGCGTAGGCTGGTGCTGAGCGCGCGGTAGCGCCGAAGCCCAGCGATCAGCGAGCGCAGCGAAGCTGGGCTTCCGGCGCGCATTGCGCGCGGTCAGCACCAGCCTGCGGTCTCCTACATCCGCTTGGCTTGCGTGCTTTCAGCAGGGCCGTGACGTGCGGCCTAGAGTGAGGCGCCAGACGGTGGCCGCATTCCGGGGCCACGCTGGAGAAGTTCACATGGCCTTTCGCGTCTTCATCGTCGAGGACAGCTCGACGATCCGGGACAACCTCATCGAAACCCTCAAGGAACTGGCGCAGTTCGAACCGGTGGGCACCGCCGAGACCGAGCACGAGGCCAAGCGCTGGCTCGCGCGCAACGACTGGGACCTGGCCATCATGGACCTGTTCCTGCGCGAGGGCAGCGGCCTCAACGTGCTGGAGGCCTGCCGCCAGCGCAAGCCGGGCCAGAAGGTGGTGGTCCTGAGCAACCATTCCTCGCGCGACGTGCGCTGGCGTTGCCGCCAGCTCGGCGCCGATGCGGTGTTCGACAAGTCGACCGAACTGGAAGCCCTGGTGGACTACTGCGTGCGGCACCGCAGCGACGTGCAGGCCGCCGCGCCGGACGCGAAGGCCGACGCCGAGCCGCAAGCCGCCGCGCCGCAGGAGCTCCCCGCCCAGGCGTTGCCCGCCGCGCAGGTGGCTGCCGCCGCTACTGCAGCGCCCTTGTCGCCTGCTGTTCCGGCAGCACCGGCTTGAGCCGGCTGGGCGCCAGCGCGCCGGCCGAATC